>CAMPHP010000672.1 GCA_946885925.1 uncultured Litorilinea sp. | reverse complement strand
AATTAACGAACATAGGGGTGATCTACGAAGCGGACATCCAAAATTTGCGCTGGTTCTTCGGCAGACCTAACCAAGTCGCGAGCCACGGCCAGGTTCTCCAACTTAGTTTCCAAATCAAAACCGTCCCCCCAGTATACCCAAACTGTAGGATCTGGCAAAGGAAAGTTCAAACCTATTGAGTGATTGTAACGTACTGTGCCTTCTAGTTCTGGCATGGCTTCCATCAGCGTCAGCGCACTGGTTAGCACTTGGGGGTCCATTGCCATGGGTCCGTCACCAATCACGCGCGCATCTTGCAAGCTGTCAACGATTTGGGGTAAGGCCAGTTCGGGCAATGCGCTTTCTTCTAGGGTCGCAATGGGCAGCGCTGCGCCATTGGCTGCGAGCCAGTAATTCCCTGCGTTTGTGACCCAGACAGCGACAGGGTTCATCTCAACAACATTGACCGCCACAGCAGCGGGGAGACTGACATCCACTTGGGCATCCTCCACCCAGGGCAGCGTGAGTAGATGGTCGCGCACGGTTTCAGGCTCTACCCAAAAGATATTCAAGCCTTCCAAATTCGCCGCTTGATAAAGCTCGTCACCGCGCAGCCGGATTAGGTTGTTAAAACGCACATCTTCCCGGTAGACAAACCATTCATCCTGGCTGTGGAGCAGGATAAGGCTCATCAATGCGCCCAATAGCAGGAGTGCGCTGAGTGTCTTGCTGACATACCAGGGGGTGGGGTGGAGGACAGCGGGCAGCGCCAAATCTGGCAGTGATGCACCCCAGCGCGATGGAACCGGCAACCGTGTAAAGACAGCTTCGAAGCGGCGTTTTTGGCGCGAGGCTAGGCGCTTGCGACGTGCCTTCTGGTATGGATCTGGCGGATTCCTTTTGCGGCTCTGGGATAATCCGCGGGATGATACACGCGATATGGGTTGGCTGTTCATAGGCAACTCTCGAAAGACGATTTATCGGCTGGTGTTATCGGCTGGTGCTATTTTGCTGGCGGTCCTGATAGCGAGCGAGTGCCAATTGCACCAGCCGGTCTACCAACTCTGGGTAGGGGATGCCGCTCGCTTCCCAGAGCTTGGGATACATGCTAATGCGGGTAAAGCCTGGCATGGTGTTGATTTCGTTGAGATAGAAGTTGCCGCTTTGACCGTCCAACAAGAAGTCTACGCGCGCCAGTCCTGTCCCGTCAATGGCACGGAAAGCGCGCACTGCCATCTCTTGGACTGTTGCTACCTCTTGTTCGTTGAGCCGCGCGGGAATGAGCAGTTGGCTCGAATCATCCAGATATTTGGCCGAATAGTCATAAAACTCATGGCCTGGAATAATTTCGCCGGGCACACTCGCAATCGGTTCGTCATTGCCCAAGACACTGACCTCGATCTCGCGGCAGTTGGGAACCGCTTCTTCTACCAAGACTTTGCGGTCATATTGGGCCGCAACGACAATCGCGCTGTGCAGTTCTTCATGGTTGTGCGCCTTGGTCACACCCACGCTGCTGCCCATGTTGGCGGGCTTGACAAAGAGCGGGTAGTTTAGGGCTGCTTCGATGCTGGTACAAGTTGCTTCTGGATCGGCCTGGTAGACGCTGCGTAAGATCACCCTAGAGCGCACCTGTGGCAGACCTTCGGCTGCAAATAGCTGTTTGGCAATTGCTTTGTCCATCGCCAAGGCACTGCTGGCAACGCCACAACCGACATAGGGCAAATTCGCCATTTCGAGCAAGCCCTGGATCGTACCATCTTCGCCATAGGGGCCGTGAAGTACAGGGAAGATGACATCAATCGCTGCCAGTTGGGAGGCATGAGTGGAACTGGGCAACAGGCTCCAGTTTTCCTGAGTCTCATCCTGGTTCGCATCCCCCATGCTCTTTTCCAAACGATGGGGCCCAGTGGCTTGATCGCTAAGAAACTTCATCGGATCACCACCGATGAGCCAGCGCCCTGCTGGTGTGATGCCGATGGGCGCAACTTCATACCCGGCGCGTGTTAATGCGTCTATGACATTGGCCGCACTTGCCAGCGAAACTTCGTGTTCGCTGCTGCGCCCGCCAAAGACGACGCCCACCCGGACTGATTTCTCTGCATAGCCATTGTTATTTGCCACGTTACTATCTGCCTTACCATGTACCGATTTGCCAGTCACTGATTCACCATTCACCTATCAGTTGTACCTCCGGCGTTAGCACAACATTAAATTGTTGTGCTACGGTGGTTTGGATCAATTCCATCAGCCGCACGACATCTTGGGCCGTCGCTGTCCCCACCCCGCCTGGATTGACAATGAAATTGGCATGGAGGCTGCTGACCTCCACCCCGCCAACCCGAACTCCTTTGAGTCCGGCTTGTTCAATAAGCCGCCCTGCATGGTCTCCAGGGGGATTGATAAAGGTGCTGCCCAAGCTTGCTTCTGTGGGCTGTGTGCGCCGCCGGTGTTGCAGAAATTGCTCGGCTCGACTGCGAATTTCGTTTTCGTCCCCAGGGGTGAGGCGAAAGTTGGCACTCAGCACAACCGGATTGAATCCTGCACGTAGCGCAACAGGTTGCTTTAGGCGGCTGGCACGATAGGCATAGGTAAAATCTTGCCGACGATATTCGACTACGTTGCCCGCGGCGTCGATCAACATGGCATATTCAAGGCTATCCTTGACCTCACCACCGTGCGCCCCGGCGTTGCCTACGACAGCCCCTCCGACCGTTCCCGGCACACTCACTGCCCATTCCAGCCCGGTTAACTTCTCGCGCACACTCTGGCGGGCAACCCCTGCCATTAGCGCACCGCTTTCTGCAACTAAATAGGGCCGCTCATCGCGCGGATAGTCACAGCAGGGTGGTTGATCTACTCGCACTTGCCGGCAGCGGTTGTGGATGATCAGGCCGCGAATGCCGCTGTCGCTGATAAGCATATTGCTGCCACCGCCCAGGATGAAGTAGGGAAGCTCCACCGCGCGCGCCCAGCGTACTAGCTTGATCATCTGGCCGGTGCTGTTCACCGTGGCGAAATATTGCGCTGGCCCCCCAATCTTCATGGTGGTATAGGGCGCGAGCATGACATCGGTCTGGATCGTGATACCCAGGTTCGTGGGTATCGTGAGATCCAGTGAAGGTGTCCCCTGTGAAGATATCAAAGATGCAGCCAATGGCATCGCGCTACTTCCTTTTGTCCTCTTCTGATTCTGACACCAGCCGATCTCGGAGTTGGGCCAAGAGCAGTTCGCCAATGCGATAGCTGTCGCCCGCGCCCAAAGTGATCACGACGACGCCCGCCTGTACAGAATCACCCAAGTCTTCGGCACACTCCACCAAGCCGGAGATATG
>CAMPHP010000671.1 GCA_946885925.1 uncultured Litorilinea sp. | reverse complement strand
GCGATAGCGCGCGGCATCAACGGGCGGGAATAAACCAGGCGACGCGGCAGCCTGGTCCGGATGTTCGATTTCAAGGGTCATCTCGGCTCCTCTCACGCGGGCGTTGCTGCAACCCACACACTTCGGGGGCAATCCGCGAGCAGTGCTATACTTACGCGATATACAGACATACGCACACAGACATACGCACACAGACATACGCACACAGACATACGCACACAGACATACAAAAGCAGGCCCCACAGTACCATAGCCCGAAAGCAGGAGCAAGCGGTGAGTACAGATCCGACAATTCTCTATCAACGTGACGGCAGCGTTGCCACCATTACCCTCAACCGCCCCGACCGTCGCAACGCACTAACACCTGCCATGCTCGACGCATTGGGCGCGGCACTGGAGCAAGCGGAACAGGATAAGCAGGTGCGTGCCCTGGTCATTACAGGCGCAGGGAAAGGCTTCTGCGCGGGCCAAGAACTCGCAACATTGAATGAAGCAGTGGATGTCGAGGCGCTCATCACCCAGCATTACCAGCCAGTGATTTTGCATCTCTGCCACCTACCCAAACCAATTATCGCCGCGGTCAACGGTGTGGCGGCAGGAGCAGGCGCAGCAATCGCCCTGGCCTGTGATCTGCGTGTGATGGCGGATGATGCGGCACTCTTGCAAGCCTTTATCAACATCGGCCTCGTCCCCGATGCGGGCATGACCTATTTCCTGGCGCGCCAAGTTGGCTATAGCCGTGCGCTAGAACTTGCCATTAGTGGAGAGCGGCTAGGGGCTGAGCGCGCATTCGCATTGGGCTTGACCAATCGTGTGGTTCCAGCCGCAGAACTACTCACGGCATCACAAGAATGGGCGGCAGAATTGGCCCAGCGCCCTACTGTTGCGATTGGTCTCACCAAGCAGCTCCTGAATGCTGCGCTCGTCCACGACCTGCCCACCATGTTGGCCCAAGAGGCAGCGCAACAAGCCGTCGCAGCCGCTACGCTCGACCACAAAGAAGGGCTTGCGGCCTTTCGTGAAAAGCGAGCACCTCACTTTGTAGGGAAATAAGAGGCTCATGCAGAGGCGCGGGGACGCAGCGAGTATACTAGTGGGTGCATCAATGACAGGCTGACTGAGTTCCCGCAACCGTATGGCGGCAGATTATCAACACCAGCGACTTGGGCTAATTAAGATGAAACTGGACAAATCTTTGGAGAAGCCATTTTATGAGTGATCCCCTGACTCGTTTCAGATTAGATGGCAAGGTAGCGCTGATTACAGGTGCATCACGCGGCATTGGTGCTATGATCGCCCAAAGCTATGCCGCGGTAGGCGCAAAGCTTATGCTTGCCAGCCGCAAGCAGGAAGGCATCGAGGCCATTGCCAGCACCATTCGCGATGCGGGAGGCACAGCCTATGCCCAAGCTGCGCACACGGGTGATGATGAGGCGGTAACAAAGTTGGTGGAAGAGACGAGGAAACGCTACGGGCGCATTGACATCCTGGTCAACAATGCCGCCACTAATCCCCATTATGGCCCTATTCTGGATGCTCAAACCAGCCATTGGCAAAAGACGTTGGATGTAAACTTATTAGGCTATTGGCGCATGATCCAAGCCTGTGTTCCGACAATGCGTGTAGGTGGGGGTGGCAAGGTGATTAATGTGGCCTCGATTGCAGGGTTGCGCGGCCAGCCAGGCATGGGCATCTACAGCATAACCAAGGCTGCTGTGCTTATGCTGACCCAAGTGCTAGCGGCTGAACTCGCCCCTGACAATATTCAAGTGAATGCCCTCGCTCCTGGCTACATCCGTACACGTTTTAGCCAAGCCATTTGGGATGACCCTGTACGCTATGCGGAACTCATAGACCGCATTCCCCAAGGGCGTGTAGCCGACGCAGACGAACTCGTTGGCATGGCGATCTATCTCGCCTCTCCTGCCTCATCCTTTACTACAGGCGCGGTTATGGTTGTGGATGGTGGGCAGAACGTCGATCAAGGCATCAGCCATGCACTCCCATCAGTGGATTAAGTACCGCGAGATTCCACTTAACCTAGAGTACACTCTCTCATTCCGACGCAGAAGGAATCCCCTTCCTTATAGTGAAATATCGAGAGTAGCAACTGAAGGTTTACACGAAATTTTCTCATTATCAATTATCATGAAGGAAATCCGTCATGCGCGATATGCGCCTGCAAATCATTGAAGGCGACATTACCACTTTATCCGTAGATGCTATCGTCAACGCCGCGAACTCGTCCCTCTTGGGTGGCGGGGGAGTCGATGGAGCGATCCACCAAGCAGCCGGGCCGGAGTTACTGGCCGAATGTCGTACACTGGGTGGCTGTCCTCCAGGCCAAGCGCGCATTACAGGCGGTTACAACCTGCCCGCGCGCTATGTAATCCATACAGTGGGGCCAATCTGGCGTGGCGGCGGGCAGGGGGAAGTAGAAACCTTAACGCAATGCTACCGCAACTCACTGGCCCTCGCCATCGAGCACAATATACGTAGCATCGCCTTCCCCTCCATCAGCACAGGGGTCTATGGCTTCCCGATTCGCCGCGCATCGCGCATCGCCTTGCGCACCATTCTCGGCATCTTAGACTATAACCCCACATTAGAAAGCGTCTTGTGCGTCTGCTTTAGCCGTGCTGATTATGACGAGTATGTCGCAGCGCGTGCCGCTGTCGATCCTCACGTCTAGATACAAGCGTTCAACTGTAATTTGCAGCGCACAGCAGCGGACATTAAACTCAGACATCATCAAGTTTAGAAATCATCATGCCCAAACCTAGTGCCAGACAAGCCACAGACAAACCACAGAGGATTCCCAGGAGGGACAATGAGTGAGCAGCAAGACAACAACCGTGAGGTGATAGAAGAAAACTCCGAGAACGGCGTGCGTGCCTTCGAGGCTGTAGGCAAATTCATGGAGGAAGATGGCTGGCATCCCCAACCCTTGGATGAAAACTTTGTCTATCGAGCCTATTTTGTAGGTCACAATGGCGAAGTGACCTGCTTTGCCCAGGTGCGCCCAGACCTAGAGCAGTTTATCTTCTATGTGGTTATGCCTGTCCGTGTCCCAGCCAATATGCGCGTGACGGTTGCCGAATATATCACGCGTGCCAACTATGGCTTGCGTATCGGCAATTTTGAGATGGATTTTGATGATGGCGAAGTGCGCTATAAGAGCAGTTTGGACTTTGAAGGCGTGGAGTTGACCACAGGGCTGATTCGCAATGCCATATACCCCGCAGTGCAGACAATGGATCGCTATTTGCCAGGTTTGCTATCCGTCATCTTTGGTGGAAAATCTGCGGAGGAAGC
>CAMPHP010000670.1 GCA_946885925.1 uncultured Litorilinea sp. | reverse complement strand
CCTCAAAATCCCCGACAAAGTATTGCTCTTGTCCCCTACTTATGAAGTCAATCCAAACGCTGTCGTGACTGCTTTGATGTCTCAAATCCGCATCGGGCTTGCGCCGCAAATCCACTACACCTCAAGCAGGCGCAAATATGCTATTGTCTCTTTCGTTAGTCCCGGAGAATAGCTCGTCAAATCCATATTACCATGCCAGATAAAAAGCCATTAGTCTCCCTAGATTCGACTGTAGTCGCCACTACAGAACAGATCTCTGCTCATTTCACCGGCTCGGTCGTTATTCTTGGCTTGAGAGTTGGCTCCTATTATAGTCTCGACGAGGTGGGTGCCTTCGTCTGGAGCCTGGTTCAGGAACCCCTCCAAGTATCTGACATTCGCGATGCGATTTTAGAGGAATATGAGGTTGAACACGCACGGTGCGAAAGCGATCTGCTCGCGTTATTAGAGGACTTAGCCGCCAATCAGTTAATCGATATTGAAAGCGATCCGCGTATTTAGCACGCTTTCTCGCAGCGAAACATCGAAAACTAGGCGAACCCTTCAATATAGCTTGAGCTTATATCCTACCCGTTTTCGGACATAATTCTGGTCACAGTCTTCCCATGCCGAGGAAGTTTATTCATAGATTCGTTTCAAATGATCTAGGAAAGGTAGGTACCATTGGAGCAGAAGCCAAAGAAGAAGCAATATGTAACACCAAGACTGAAAGAGCACGGCGTTGTCCGTGAACTAACACAGGCAAATTCTGGGGGTAGAGGCATGTCTGATTTTGGCATGAGTATGGGCATGTCTGGTTGGGCTATGAGTATGAGTATGTAGGGCTGGGCTTGTGGAAGACTGTGTCTTATGATTCCAATGTAGCCGCTAACGCCATACATCGAGAGCAGGGTCTTTAGCCGGGGTACTATGTGGACTTACAGGATTTGCGGATACCCTTTTCGTAGCAATACACCCATGCCCGAACTGGTGCATGTTGATGGAGTACAACCAGCGTTTACTTTTCAGCTTTTCGCTTCGACAAGGGATTCCTCAGAATCGTATCACTGGCTGAATCATTGGTACTCGCCTGATGGCACAATTTGGTTAGCTTTTGCCAAGGTCGAAGCAGGATACTTGTTACGCTTTCCTGAACTTGCCGATTTTATCGTCTCAACCGACGCGCGATCTGTCTGTTGTTATCCTCGCGCAGATATTCCCCTGGAGACAATACGGCATCTTCTATTAAACCAAGTGATTCCCCTGGTGCTCAGCCAATTGGGCGGAATTGTTTTGCATGCCGCCGCTTGTGCCATGCCACAGGGGGCCATCGCCTTTATGGGGAGCACAGGGGCGGGCAAATCTACGCTGGCCGCAAGCTTTGGTCTGAAGGGCTTTCCCATCCTAACCGACGATTGCCTGCTAATTGAGGAGCAAGACGGCGTTGTAATGAGCGTGCCGAGTTATCCCGGCTTGCGACTGTGGTCGGAAAGCATCTCTGCGCTCTTTGAAGAGGAGCCTCTGTTGCAGCCGGTGGCTCATTATACGGATAAGAAACGATTGCTTGTCGAACAGAGCCAACTCGATGGCTCGATTTTGTTAAGCGCCGTCTATGTCCTAATCGAGCCGGAAGGTACAGAGGAGTTCAGCGGTGTGACCATCACCCCGTTAGCAGCAAGTGAGGCGATCTTTGAGGCCATCAAGCATACATTTCAACTTGATATCACCGATCGCGCCAAACTTAGGCGAGACTTCAAGCAGTATGAGTGGCTGGCAAAATCGGTGCCATTCTTTAAGTTGGCCTTTCCGCGTGAACACGCTTATCTATCTACCGTGAACATGGCGATTTTAGACCACTTAAACGGTACCCGGAAACGGCAACAGATGAAGGCTGCTACGGGCTGACATGCTGGACTGATATAGAAGACGCAGGCTGGAACCCCTATCTATGTATTCTATTAGCGCCTTTGGCAGCATGATCGCGGATAAAAAGCGCATGGATGCGTATGTAGCGGCATTGCAGCGCGCTGTCCGCCCCGGAACCGTGGTGCTCGACATTGGCACTGGGACTGGCATCTTTGCCATGTTGGCCTGCCGCTTTGGGGCCCGCCATGTCTATGCCGTGGAACCGGACGAGGCAATTCATGTCGCCCGCCAAATTGCTGCGGAGAATGGCTATGCGGATCGGATCACCTTTATTCAGGAGTTCTCCACGCATATCACCCTGCCTGAGCCGGTCGACGTTGTAATCTCCGATCTGCATGGCGTGCTGCCCTATTACCAGCTTCATATCCCCTCGATTGTGGATGCTCGCCAACGTCATCTAGCCGCTGGCGGAATCTTGATCCCCCAACAAGATACGGTGTGGGCGGCAGTTGTAACAGCATCTGAAGAGTATAAGGAAATCGAAAAGCCTTGGGTTGAGAACGAGTATGATCTCTCCATGCAGGCGGCGCGTCATGTCGTGACCAATCTCTGGGGCAGAGGTCAGGCGAAGCCAGAGCAGTTTCTCGTTAAGCCCCAACTCTGGGCGACGCTGGACTACAGCACGATTGTATCTACTGATGTTTATGCAACGCTCTCATGGACTGCCGAGCAGACTGGTGTCGCCCACGGACTTAGCGTTTGGTTTGATACAAAGGTAGCAGAGCAGCTTTGCATTTCTAATGCACCAGGTATGACCGAACTTGTCTATGGACATGCTTTTTTCCCGTGGACAAATCCAGTTACCCTTTCTGCTGGGGATGAGATTAAGGTTTTGTTACAGGCAAAGCTGATTGATGATGATTATGTCTGGCGTTGGGATACACGGGTTTCTAACCCAAATGGTTCCGGTGGTATTAAAGCCAATTTCAAGCAATCTACCTTTCATGCCACTCTTTTGTCACCCGCGCAACTGTTTAAGAAGGCCGCAGATCATGTGGTAGTGCTTAGTAGTGATGGCGAAATTGACCGCTTTGTTTTGGGTCTAATGGACGGCAACCACTCGTTGGGTGAGATTGCTCACGCACTTATGAACACTTTCCCTCGCCATTTTGCTAGCTGGAACGACGCCCTTGGCAGAGCCGGTGTTGTATCCCAGAGATACAGTCGTTAAGACAAAGCATGTCTTCAGACGCAACGATCCTAAGATCAAAACTGCGTACAGGTATTGCCCAACTTCCATATCTAACGCGCGCCCTTGCCTTGGTATGGGATGCAGCCCATCGTTGGACATTGGCCTGGTTTGTCCTGCTGATCGGGCAAGGTCTTTTGCCTGTTGCCACGGTCTACTTGACCCGCGCTTTGGTTGATCATTTGGTCGCTTTGTTGCAAACAGATGGCTCATGGAGTGCGTTTC
>CAMPHP010000669.1 GCA_946885925.1 uncultured Litorilinea sp. | reverse complement strand
CGTCGTCTGGTGGGGCGTGCGCGGACACGACTGGCTGCGCCACCGCACCCAACTCGCCGATGTGTCAAAGCCAGGGGATGCACGCCTGATTCGTTGATCCTGCGCCTGCTCAGTTTCTCGAATCATCGACAGACCCTTGTCAAGCAGTGCCGTTCTCTCCCCGTTCTCTCTATAATTACGCCTGTTAGAACAGAGGTTTAGGCATTAGAGTGTCTGCCATCGATTGCACCTGTATTCTGTTATACCTACCTGAGGTGAACTTGGTTTAGCGGTTAGGCAAATGGCGCAGCCAGGAAGCTTGTGGCTCCACCAACTCTGGCAGCGCATCAAGGGGATGCCAACGCAGCGTAAAATTGTGGTAGTCGGCAAAGTACGTCCAACTCGGTGGGGTGGTCTCCAATGAAGTAAGCCATGCGAAATGACGAACGCGCGCCGCAGCCACAGTGCTGACAGGAACCCAGCCCGTTACCTCAAAGGTCACGTATTGGGGATCTGGATAGCGGTTATTTTCCGTGTAACGAACTTGAAGAAAGCCATTTGCGCCCCGTAGCACCGTCACCAACAATCCACGGCGCAAGGTTGCCCAGCTAGCACTTGTATTATCGAAAGTCGTATAAACAGGGGTGGGGAGGGCCATGATCCCTGTTCCTGGCGGAAACTCTTCCCGCTCCACAGCGATCATCCCTCCCCATGCCAAATTATGCAATCCAGTTTCCTCTTGCGCCTCCCGCAGCACTGCCGCCATCGCCGCTTCCCCTACCTCAACCGTACCCGCCGGGAGTTGAATTCCCGCATTCGGATGGTAGAGCAGCAGCAACTCGCTAACACCATCCCGCTGGCCCAACACAAAAATCGTGACCTTTTCTACAGGTTCGGCTGTGGGTGCAATGGTTGGCGCAGATGTTGCGGACACACCTAACTCCCAAATCTATTGTCCGGTCTGATACTTGCGGACATTCTCGGCGTGTTCCTCAAAGGTCGTGGCAAAGATATGATGTCCCGTACCATCCGGCGTCGCCACAAAGTAAATATAATCGTGATCACCAGGGTCTAGTACTGCTTGAATACTGCTGAGACCGGGGCTGGCAATCGGCCCTGGCGGCAGACCATCGTTTAAGTAGGTGTTATAGGGGCTGATGACACTGCTGTATTCTTCCAAAAAGACAGGCGTCTTCCACCATTGCCCTGTCGCTTCCTGATAGCCCATTGCATACTGCACCGTCGGATCTGCCTCCAAGCGGATACCTTGCGCCAACCGGTTGAGGTAGACCCCCGCAATGTCCGGGCGCTCTTCCGGTATAACCGCTTCTCGCTCGACAATACTCGCCACAATGAGCACGGTATGCAAATCAAGCGACGTCGTACCAGACGCAACTGCACTCTCATAAAGAGGAACCACGCGCTGGGCAAAGTTATCTAGTTGGCGTGATAGCACATCCGTAGGGATCGCCCCCACGGTAGGAATCTCATAGGTATCGGGGAAAAGATAGCCTTCTAGGCTGCTGCCAGCGGGGCGCTGCTCCAAAAAGGGATAGCGGCTCGCATCCAATCCCGTTAGATCGCCAGTTAAGACTTGGGTGCGATAGACTTCAGCACCATCGGTCTCACCAAAAATCTCCGCTTCCGCTAAATAATCCGCCACTTGCTCGGCGCGCCAACCTTCGGGGATAGTAATGGTAACGCTGCTTGCCTCCGCATGTTGCAGAATCTCGACAATTTCTACAATCGTCATTGACGGATTGAGGATAAATGTCCCTGCCTCTAACCCACTCGCCAACCCATTCACACGCACATAGGCTTCAAAGAGTAGATCATCGGTAATCAATCCCTCCTCTAGCAACTGCTGACCAATTGCTCGCGCCGGCGTTCCCGGTTCTACCACAAAGCGTACTGGCGAATCGTCTACACTCGCGGGTAGATAAAGCTCCTCCTCGTTGCTATTCAAGTAAGTCGCCATTACCCGGTCACCGCCGCTACACGCAGTTACCGTGAGTGCAGTCAAAAGCGCCAATGCTTTCCACCACCATGTTACCGTCATACATTTATCCAGATTGAATTTGCCTCAAAAAGGGTTCTGGCATGGCACAAACGCACGCCAGAACCCTTTTTGAGATGGTTCTAAGTTGTTGATCCGTGGCCCAGTTGGGTCAGGAATTTTCGGTGCGGGCGTGCAAACACAGGATCCTTCTCCAAGAGTTTACGCAGCCCACTTTCAAGCCGGGTACGGGGCGCAAAACCCAACAGTTGTTTGGCCTTGCTCAAATCTGCCACCAAACGCGCCAGCCCGCCGCCTGCCTCATGGTTGTAAATCAGGTCAGCTTTATAGCCGGTAATTGCGCTCATAATGGAAGCGACTTCGTTAACCGAAGTCTCCACACCACTACCCACATTGATAATTTGGCGGTCCACATTGAGCGCCTGCCCGGCACTAATCAGCGCTGCCACAACATCGTCTATGTAGACAAAATCGCGTGTTTGGTTGCCATCCCCATAAACAACCACCGATCCCTTCCCCAACACCTGTTGCAGCATGTGCGGGATCAAGGGCGCATGAGTCGGCGGCAGCGGCTGACCGGGACCATAGGCATTGAAAATGCGCAGCGCGACCGTCTCAAAATTACTCAACCGGCCTATCGTAAAAAGGTATTGTTCGGCTGCCACTTTAGAGACAGCATAAGGCACAGCAGGGCGGGTCTCCATGCTTTCATCCACAGGCTGGCGAACATGGTCCCCATAGACGGTGGCGCTAGAAGCCAAAACCACACGCCGGATGCTACCCACGTCGCGACATGCCTCTAACAAGGAGACAGTGCCACCAACATTGACATCATTGTACTCACGGGGATAAAGAACCGAGGCAGGAACGCTAACCCGTGCCGCTAGGTGGTAGACCACTTCCATGCCTTGCAGCAGTGACCAGAGTTTGGGAACATCACGCACATCACCACGATTTAGATTCATTCCAGCGGCCAACCGGGTTGGGTCGCCACTGCTTAAATCATCGAGCACGCGCACATAATGACCGCGCCGCTGGAGTTCGTTGACCAAGTGAGACCCAATAAAACCGGCACCGCCGGTCACCAACACACGCATAAGTTCTCCTTCTATCCCATATGCCACTGGCCCATATGCCGCTGAGCCGGCAGATAATCGCCGGCTAGTATAGCATTGTGCCACAGACGCGCCAACTAGCGCACCATATCGCCGCGGTCGGCAGATTCGTTGGCCGAGGAGTCAGGAGAATCAGGAGCAACAGTCCGTCGGGAATGGAGAGTAGAGATATTTGGCAAATCATCGCCAACCATCGCCACCATCAGCGCA
>CAMPHP010000668.1 GCA_946885925.1 uncultured Litorilinea sp. | reverse complement strand
GAACAACAATGGGCAATTGGTCCGTTGATATACTCAATTTGATGTATAAATTTGAAGTATAGAATGGCGTAAGGATGAGGGGACGGGCATGAGTGTCAGCGACGAAATCAAACAGCGTATCGACCTCGTTGAATTCATTTCTCGTTACACCCAGCTAAAGAAGGCGGGTGCGACCTATAAAGGCAATTGTCCTTTTCATAGCGAGCGTACACCGAGCTTTGTAGTCTTTCCTCACACCGGCACATGGCATTGTTTTGGCTCATGCAGCATGGGCGGTGATCTCTTCTCCTTCTTGATGAAAAAGGAGAATCTCGATTTTCGCGAGGCGCTGCAAATCCTAGCACAACAAGCTGGGGTATCGCTGGATGAAGGTCCTAGCGACAATGGACAGTCACGCCGGGCACAAATTTATGAGGCAAATGCCGCGGCAGCAGCCTACTACCAGCAGATCCTACAAACACATCCCAGCGCTGCTGCCGCCCGCGATTATTTGGCACGACGCGGGATCAATGATGAAACCGTTGACGCCTTCCAGCTAGGATACAGCCTCGACCAGTGGAGTAGTCTGCGTGATCATCTGCTCGGCCAAAAGTTTAACATTGATTTACTGGTCGAAGCGGGCTTGATCAAGCACAACGAGGAGCGCAGTTCGACCTATGATGCCTTTCGCGGCCGGGTGATGATCCCCATCCGTGATCGAATGGCACGAGTGATTGGCTTTGGTGGGCGCGTGCTTGATGGAAGCCAACCGAAGTATCTGAATACTGCCGAGAGTCCCGTTTTTCACAAGAGTCACGTCATCTACGGGTTGGACATGGCCTATCAGGCCATTCGCGACGCAAACAAGGTTGTCATCGTAGAGGGATACATGGATGTGATTGCTGCCCACCAATATGGCTTTGCCAACGTGGTGGCATGCATGGGAACGGCGCTAACACCGGACCAATTGCAGCAACTTCAACGTTATACAAGTAACTATGTGTTGGCTTTGGATGCCGATGCTGCTGGGCAACAAGCAACCATCCGTGGACTCAACCAGGCCCGGCAATCTCTCGCTCGTGTACGCAAGCCCGCCATTGTGGGTGGTGGACTGCGAATGGAAGAGAGATTAGGCGCAGCACTATTTATCGCTGCCATGCCCGAAGGTCGTGACCCTGATGACGTGGTGCGCCAAGACCCAGCATTGTGGCAGCAGTTAGTGGACCAGGCCAAGCCGCTGGTGGATTTCTACTTCACCGTGGTTGCCAACGAAATGGACTTGAGCAGCGCGCGCGGCAAGGGTGCTGCGGTAGCGGAACTTGCTCCACTCATTGCCGAGCTAGACGATGAAATCGAGCGCGAACACTATGTTCAGCAGTTGAGCCGGATGGTGCAGTTAGACGAACGCACCATTGCTGGGCGGGTCCAGGCTACAGCACGTACCAGCCAAGCACCCGTGCCAGAACGCTCTGCTGAACGTACGAGTCGATTTGGTATCCAGAAACGTGGTTCAGCGTCTAACCAAAAGGAGAATGCTCGCCCTGCAAGTGAAGCATCCTTGCTCCCTGAGCCGTCGCCAGCCACGCCAGCCGTCGCCAAGACGCAGGGATTGGGAACAGAGGATTATTTGCTGGCGCATATGTTATGTGAACCGGATCTGTTAATTTGGCTTGTAGCGGCAGCGACTGCTCGCGATCTAGCACCAATAAGTACTCAAGATTGGCAGCATGTGGAGAATCAGGAGATCTTTCGGGCACTAAACAGATTCATGTCAAGCGATATCCAATGGGATGTAGAAATGTTCCAGGACTCGCTGCCAAGTGCGCTTCATGGACGGCTTGCCCAACTTATGGCGGCAGGCACCAAGTTGCCAGCTGCGACCAGTGAGGAACTACGCACTGATCTGCTCAAGGCCTTGGTGCGATTGCGTTTAGACCGGCTGCGCGCACGCAGTATGCAGATAAAATTTCTAATTGACGAGGCAAGCCAGAGCGGAGATCGCGATGACGCCCGCGATCTATTTGCCCTCAATAATCAAATGCTGCGTGACCTCTCCCATCTCCAAACCACCTACTCACAGTTGAGTCGGGTTTTGGCCAGCCAGGGGCGCGCCGAACAAGGCGTCAAAATTCGACAAACCGCTGCAGGCGGTTAAGGAGCAAAATGGCTGGGACACGACGTACTAGTCCAAACCGTAACGTTCGCCCGGAACCAGAGTCGCCGATTCCCCGCAATCGACCTGGTAGCGAAAGCGAACTAGACGAATACATCAATCTAGGTGAGGCACCCACCGAGGAGGACGATCTCTTTGAAGATCTGGTCGTAGAAGACGACGCGGAAGAGGAAGAGGAAAGCACACCGATTCCGCGCATCGAACGCGACACAAAGATGGAAGAAGAGATCGAGCAGGAGAAGTATGTC
The DNA here is from genome assembly GCA_946885925.1 of uncultured Litorilinea sp. The sequence continues at coordinate 923 of CAMPHP010000668.1, read as the reverse complement.
CCGCTCGAAAAACTCATTGAGGATGTCCCCGACCTCGGCCAAAGCCTTGATCCTGTGCGCATGTATCTGCGTGATATCGGACGCCACCCTCTATTGACTGGCGAGGAAGAACTAGAACTTGCTCGACAGATTCACGATGGCGTTTTAGCTAGCGAACGGCTCAAGACCGAAGAGATTGAAGACCCCGATCTCAGAGATGAATTGGCACTTGCGGTCCAACAGGGCAAGAATGCCCATGACAAGCTGGCACGTTCCAACTTGCGCTTAGTCGTCAGTGTTGCCAAACGCTACATTGGACGCGGGCTCAACTTCCTTGACTTGATCCAAGAAGGCAACTTGGGGCTGTTGCGTGCCGTTGATAAGTTTGACCATACACTAGGCTTCAAGTTTAGCACCTACGCCACCTGGTGGATTCGTCAAGCGATCAGTCGCGCCATCGCCGACCAAGCCCGCACCATTCGCATTCCTGTCCATATGGTCGAGACCATCAACCGCCAAGCACGCATCAAGCGGCGGCTGCAACAAGAGCTGGGTCGCGAGCCACTGTTTGAGGAAATTGCGCTGGAGATGGAGTTCGTGGAGCCGGAGGATGTGGATGCCGTACGCGCTTATCTACGCGATGGCAAACGCCTCGACATTGACACTGCCCGTCGACTAGAGCGAGCCTCTGCCCGTGTGCGCCGCATCCAACGTCTAAGCCAAGAGCCGCTCAGCCTCAATACGCCTGTGGGTAACGAGGAAAACAGTTATCTGGGCGATTTCATTGAAGATGAGAGTATGCCCGGTCCAGTAGACAGCGCCAGCCGTCGCCTACTCAAAGAGCATATGAACGAAATCTTGGAAGGACTCAACGAGCGCGAACGCAAGGTCTTGATTATGCGCTTTGGGCTGGAAGATGGTGTGACGCGCACGCTGGAAGATGT
>CAMPHP010000667.1 GCA_946885925.1 uncultured Litorilinea sp. | reverse complement strand
TACGGGTAAGGCGCTGAGCGCATCAGGCTCGACCGAGGTGCGTGTCAGCGATTCCACCTGGATTGCGCTGCGCGTTCGTGGCAGCTATCGAGGAAAAGAGGATGAACTGGCAGCCCACACTAGTGCGGTGCAGGTATTGGTAGAGAACAAACCGCTATTCTCCCAGGCCGATGCGATGACAGTCTTGGAGCAAATCGAAGGGGCAATCGCCTATGTCGATACGCTCGCGCCTCGGCCTGCCGCCCAACGCTTCAAGCAACTGCGTGCAACCCTAGAAGCCGCCCACAATCAGCTTCACCAACGGATGCACCGAGCGGGTCTCTTTCATCGCCATACTCCCCTGCATGACCATCTGACGCCGCACGAGCATTAATCTACACAGCACTATGCACCATCCCAGAAGGTAGTTCGCTTCTGGGATGGTCTGTATCAAGCGACTGTATCAATCGGCTGTATCAATCAAGTGTTCCTCAACTGCCCTTCTCCTTCGCCAACTCCCTCTTTAGCCGATGCTAACGCTTTTGCATCGGGCTCATAGTAGATCGGTCCTTCGTTACGCAGCATATCCGTGAGAAAAAGCGCGTCTTGGGAGGATACAGGAAAGTGTTGTGCGATTAGCTTTCCTTCCTTCATACCAGATTCCCGGTAATAAATCCCCACCACAGCTTGCCTGTCGGCGATGTTATAGCGAACATAATACGAAGAGACAGGAATCCATGCCATGTTGCCTCCTGTTTACCCGTAGTCTTTACCGTGATTTACTGTGATTTCCTGTGGTTTACTGTGACTGATTGGGTTGGTTGAAGGTTTGTTTGTGTCTGCCGTGCACGCCATCATAGCATAGTGAAGCGCGCCCGCCAATCACGATGATTTTTCCAATGTATCTCACGGTGGGTCCGGAACGCCGCCATCTCCCTCCTCGGTCGGGACAGGCCTGTCGGGACAGGCCCGGCGGCACTACCATAAAGATGCTAGCAACTTTTTCCCATAGCCAGGGTGGGCAGAAAAAAGCAGTTTGACGCCCTTGCCAGTATGGGTATAATGCTAATATCGCCTATTCTACGAATTTCAAAACCGTTTGCAATGTGCAAATGCACGAGGACAGTTCATACGCAAAGTACAGTTCACATGCAAAGGAAGGAGATAACCAATGCGTGATGATCCTTATCCAGCCCGCTATTATGGCCCTTGGATCGATGAACCCGCGATGACCACCACAGTTGCCCGCCTGTCTTACCAGCCTTCTCTTCTGCCACAATCACTGTCACGCCTGCTCATCATCGTACTAACTGCATATTTACTCTTTGCCGCCTTTTTCATCTTCAGCGTCAGCAGCTATGCGGCTCCGTTGGGAGGTACTACGACTCCCTGTATCGAAACAGCCACGCTCGCCACGCAGTCATAATCCTGCACGCATCACACCCGCGTAAAACGTGGCTCTAGAGAGTTTCTCTAGAGATGAAGTGCACCAGCGGCATGGCAAGTCTGGTGTTGGTGGTATCACTTATACAAACTGAATCGTATCAGCGCGAGACCATCCGCTCTAGCCAAAATGCTGCAACTGAGGCCAGAGTTCGGGCCAGGGGAGTCGTGGCTCACGACAAAGCCAGATGTCCGGATTCTCCGCCGTCTCCTCGTTTGCCACATTATAACGGTTCGTCGCGCGCCCGGCATGGATACAAGTCGTGAAAAACTGTTCGGCCTCTTCTTGCGAATAACCCAGCACTATCACCTGCGTAGGCGGAGGATCTCCATAGCCGCGCAGCCAGAATGAGTTCACGCCACTGATGGCTGCTGGCAACCCGTAATCTGGCCCATAGAGATTGATCGCCCCGGCTTCTCCATAGTTTCCGGTCAGAATCGCGGTCTTTACACGTTCTTCCTCTGGCAACTCGTTATAGATTTGAGCGACTGTCTCGACCAGTTCAGGCCAGCCAATCTGCTCGCGGAAGTTGTCGTGGATACTGTTGATCACCTCCCATAGAGCTGAATTGACTGGCGCAACTGGCGTCATCAACAGCACCGAGCTAAGTAGACTGATCCCCAGCGCGACCCCAATAACAGTTCGTGCCCAGCGCGCTTGACTCGCTGGACGCGCCGCCAGCCATCGTTCCCAGACCACAGCACCCGCGGCAAGCAGCATGGGATAGGCCGCGGCAAGGTAGTATGAGCGGCCTTGCATTACAAGAAGGAGCAGAAAGGTAATTAAATAGGCCCAACCCAAAAGCCGGTAACGCTTTCCTTCTGGCAGAAAGAAGTAGTAGATTAGCCCTGTGACCCAGAGTGGAATGGTCAAGGTACTAGTCGTGACATAAAGCTGCTCTGGCAAATAACCGCTAGTACGCCCAATGCGAACATCGCGGGCATGAATGCTGTTCAGGAAATCCAGCGAGATGAAATCATGTTGGATCTGCCAGAGTAGGTTGGGCAAGAAGATGAGAAGCGATAGCCCCGCTCCAGCCCACAGCCACGGGCTGCGTAGGTAGCGCCGTGCCGGAGTTAACAAGACGCCACCTACTATCCCAACCACGAAAAATGCCATAGTGTACTTCGTCATCATCCCCACCCCCAACGTTGCGCCAATCGCCAACCACCACCGTGGGTTGTCGCTTTTGAGCAAACGGATTAGGAAGTAGGCTGTAAGCACCCACCAAAGATAGTCGAACGAGACATACTGGAACATAGCCCCCATGAGCATGGAGATGGGCGCAGCAGCCATCGCTACCGCTGCAACCACTTGTGCCCAGCGACCTCCACCTAGCTCGCGCGCCATCAACCCGGTCAATACCATTGCCACAGACTGCGCCAGTGCGGAAAAGAAGCGAATCGCCACCAGTGAGGTGCCAAACCATTCCATTGCGGCGCGGGCGATTAACGGCGTGAGCGGTGGATAGGACACATATCCCCAATCCAAGGAGCGCGCATCGTCCAGCATTCCCAGTTCATCTCGATGAAAGCCATATCGATGGTTGGTGAGTTGGTGGAACAACAAAAGTGCTACCGCGAGCAGAACTAACAACCCTACGTCAGCCAAAAGCGAACGCTCGGCTCTCGGGCTTTCTGCGCGGTACATAGGCGGGTCGGCCTTTACGCTTCGTTCCTGTAACATGATTGGGGACTTACCTTAACTTATGTTCAGCAATTCTGTCCTGCAAAGTTTTCAATCACCTATTACGTCGTTACGCTTACATGGTAGGGATAGAATACAACCACTCCACAGCCTGACAATAGGTTCAACGGGCAGTGGACACTATACCATGTGCGCCACGCAGGACCTAGTGCGCCACGCAAGACCTAGTGCATCACACAAGACATACAGCTGTTTAT
>CAMPHP010000666.1 GCA_946885925.1 uncultured Litorilinea sp. | reverse complement strand
GTGTTGATATGGTTTATGGTCCCGCCAGCTCCTACAAACGAGGTGATGTTGCGGCCCTCGCGCGAGGAGCGGACGAGTAAAAGTGGGCGATCCATAGTTGAACGTACGAGCTGTCCAATCAAACCTGTTAGGACGATCTTGCCCTCTTGGTTTGGCAATGGCAGACCAAGTACCAACAGGTCGTAGTTCTCTGCGCCAAGTTCACGTTGAATCTCGTCATAGACCGGCCCTACGCGGACGGCTGTCTTGGAAGGAACACTGAGGAACTCAAGCGTGCGCGCACCCTTCGCCAGAAAACGCTCGGCTCGTACCATTGACTCCTGGTTGTTTTGTGTCTCTGGCAGCACTGCCAGCAGTGTCGCAGCGCCGCCTAGATGGCGCACAAGCCGCCCGCTAAAGAGCACATCCTCTTTTCCAGGTTCACCAGTGGCAACGCAGATCAAGGCATTGGTGGGTGCGGGTTGTGTCTTGGGAACCAAGAGCAGGTGGGGTTGGCTCCATTGCAATAGCCGTTCGGCCAGCGCAACGCTGCTTTGCCCGCTATGTCCCATGACTAGTAGATCAGCCGGCTGTCGCTCCATCTCATGCATGACCGCAAGTTCCGGGAGGCCCTCAGTCGTCTGGATATCCAGAGCCGCTAGACCGCTGCCGAATTGTTCTTTCACCTCTTGTACATGATCTTTGAGCGCGCTTCCCGCCAATCCGGAACATAAGACCGTGACGCGGGCATGGGCCATCTTGGCAATGGGGCCAGCCAATGCCAGAGCAGAACGAGCGGAGGATGAGCCATCGGTCAAGATCAGCAAGCGCAAGCCAGGATGGGTCAAGGTGTGAATCTGATTCACGCCCACCCAGACGCTTTGGCCTGGTTGAAGGGGCAGTTTGTTCACTTGGTCTTGGGAACGTGTTGCCTCCACCATCAGCGCATCCCCTCCATAGGAAACGGGGGGCGAGATAGGACGCACGCCGACAATTGGTGGCAAGCGTAGGCGCAGGCGTTCATAGGAACCGCCAAAGGTGATCTGCTCGACTTCGCCACATCCGAGCGAAGGGCAATCCAACTCCTCTGCCGAAGCAGCCAGTACAACGTTCTCCGGGCGGAAGAGCACTTGCACCCGCTGCGTTTCGTCCAGCGGTAAGGATTCCTCTAGGCGTGGGAAGCGATGCGGGCCGATTTGAACACTGTCCTGTTTCGCGTTGCCCACGAGCAAATTGGCTGTGCCAAGAAAGGTCGCAACAAACTCAGTTTGGGGATATTGGTAGAGTTGTTGCGATTCGCCCACTTCCAGCAGGCGACCAAAGCTCATCACGCCGAGCCTGTCAGCCAGTTCAAACGCTTCTTCCTGGTCATGGGTAACAAGAATGGTGGTAATCCCCAGCTCACGCTGGATGGCGTGCAGCGTGCGGCGCAGCTCGATGCGGATTTTGGCATCCAGTGCACCCAGCGGTTCATCCAGCAGGAGCACTTCTGGTTGGTGGGCCAACGCGCGTGCGAGGGCGACACGCTGCTGTTGTCCACCCGAAAGCTGGCGCGGCATCCTGCTCCCCAATCCGGACAGCCCGACCAACTCCAAGAGTTCATCACGCCGCCGCCGCCGCTCTGCTGCCGGGGCCTTGCGTACACGCAGCCCAAACTCTACGTTGTCCGCCACAGTCATGTGCTGAAAGAGGGCGTAGTTTTGAAAGACAAAGCCCACGCGCCGCTCTTGCGTTGGCAAGTTTGTTACATCTCGCCCATGCAGCAAGATACGACCTCTGTCTACTCCGGTAAGCCCCGCAATCATTGTCAGAATGGTGGTTTTGCCGCTGCCACTCGAACCGAGCAGTACAAAAAATTCCCCATCGCTGACTTCGAGCGAAACATTGTTTACGACTGGATAGCCATCATATCGCTTAGTCAATTCTTCAAGAACAATGGTCATAGTGCCTCATTTACCCTTGATACACTGGTTAGACGACCCTATTTAGACGAACAAAAAAGCAGGCCAGAATAGGTCGTATTGACCCGTAGATTAGCAGGAAGCCATCACAAAAGAGGTCACAACGCAGTAACAAAGTGGTAACGAAAGCGTAGGCGTTGTCTCGTCCCTGGATACAAAGGGGTAGACAACGCCTAGTAGAGTCTTTATATTTGGTTGTGCAGGAAGTCTAGGGGTGATAGCTGGTAAGCTACCTGTGGAAGAATAAGGATGGCAAAGGCTACAGGGTTGGAGAGGCTGGCTTGAAGGGGTAATAGCGACGCAGCGCAGCGACTTAGGTGTATCAACAAAGGATCTTAATAGAGTCTATAATGGGTCTCACGTTTGGTCTTTTTGCATTGCTTATTTGCATACAAGTTCTTCTCAATCGGCCGCCTTTGCTTCTATGGCAGCACTATTCTATGCAAAAGTGGCGTACCCTACAATAACTCTTTAGAGCACAATGCTCTGACCCACGCCTTTCTCCACCGCTTCCCTATACACCCACGCCGCAGTCACCGCATCTTGCATCGCCAGTCCTACTGACTTAAAGAGCGTAATCTGCTGCGCCGAAGTTCGCCCAGCGATCTCGCCAGCCAGCAGTTGCCCCAAGCTGCCCACCACATGATCCTCGCCAATTGCCCCTTCAGCCTGCGCTAGCAAAACATCCCCCGCTTCAGCTTGGGCCGCGGGCAGATGATCCACCACCACATGGGCGCGCTGCACCGCAACAGCATCGAGTTCGCGCAAGCTGCGCGTATACGCACCGACGGCATTAATATGGACACCAGGACGCAGCCACTCACCCGGAAACAATGGCGTGCTGCTATTGGTAGCAGTGCAAATGACATCAGCCACTTCCACCGCAGAGCGTATATCACGCATAGGCTTTACCGCGATACGCAACTGCTCCTGCATGGCGGCACAAAAAGCAGCGTCTCGGTTGCCGCTGCGCGTCACCACATAGGCTTGACGGATAGACCGCACGGCACAGACTGCTGCTAACTGCGGTCCTGCTTGTGCCCCAGCGCCAAAGATTGTTACCGTCGCTGCATCGGGCCGCGCCAACAAGCGCGTAGCAACGCCAGCCGCCGCTCCTGTACGCATGGCTGTCAGATGCTCGGCATCCATTAATGCCAGCGCAGCACCCGTACGGGCATCATGCAGCAAGAGCACTCCCTGAATAGTGGGCAATCCATAACGCGCCGGGTTATCGCCATAGACTGTCACCACCTTGATCGTCAGCGCCCCATCACCCGGTGTAGCCCCGTCTACTTGGGCAACATACGCTGGCATTGAGAGATGCAGCCCATGATGAGCGGCAATGGGCGTGGCCGCGCGCTGGGGCATCACCACTTGCCCAGCCGCCAAACGGC
>CAMPHP010000665.1 GCA_946885925.1 uncultured Litorilinea sp. | reverse complement strand
AAACTCTGTCCAGCCATAGACATGTCCCGCTACATAGTCGCCCTGCAATAGTTCCACCTCGATTGCCGCCTCGCCACTTATTGCATCGCTCAGTCCAAACGGATTGTAGCCGAAGCGGGCCATCTGCTCATTCACCAACGTTTTTACATAGTCATCACGATCATCGGGTGTTTCATCTGCATCATGGCGCACAGGCAGCGATTGGTATTCTGCTTCGTCCGCATCTGTCAACATGCCCAGTTCGCGATAAGTCAAGAACATCGCCAGCCCATAGGGTGGGTGTGCTGCTATTGGCCCGACTGCGATTTCCCAGGCGGCGACTGGTACATGAGGCGCACCTGGCCCCTCCTGATAGGTCAAGTTGTTGACCACCAGGCCATGAATATCGGCGGTGATAAAGACAACGTTGGCAATTCCCTGTTCAGTAATAAAGCGGAGTAATGCGGTTCGTTCGGCAGCATAGCCCTGCCAGCGGTCGGGTGCTGCTGTCAAGTCGAGATACTGAATCGGGTCTGGCACAACGATAAATTTCCAGGTAATGCCCTCCTGTTGCGCATCCAGCAGATCACGCTGGAGATCTGCCATCTGTTCCCTGCCTAAGACCGTGCGACTTTCATCAAAGGAAGCCTGTTCAAAGCGGGCGATGCTCTCGGCATTGTCAAGCGTAGTCACCCGTGGCAATGGCTCGTCACGAAATGAACGCATGTCTAGCACAAAGAGCGCGGCATCGGCTCCAAAGGTGCGGTAGCGATAGAGCTTGGGGCGACCTGCCATAGCCGCATCCGCATCAGGACCATACCTTTCAACCTTCACCGGCTGGTAGGCGAGAAAGGCATCGATCCCGGCGCGGTAGAGACGAGTTTCGTTGATCAACCCGCTATTTTCGGCAAAGTAGCGGCTGCTGCTCGCCGGAGCGCCGCCAGCAAAGTTGTTGAGCACCTCATGGTCATCCAGTGTGGCAAATGAGACCGTCGCCGCACGCAACGCCGCTAACGTGTTGAGACCACGGTGGGTGCTGTTTACTTCGTTATGCTTGAGCCGGAACTCTTCTATGCTTTGTGCCTGCTTGAGGAGGGCCGGTGATGGAAAGTCGGCGTAGACGGTATCCCCGACGTTTACAAAGAAGTCCAAGTCGCGGGATGGCGCATTGGCAATGGATGGGTAGGGCGCTAGGTCGCCGCGCACATCGCCGCTGGCTGCAAAGCGCAGCCCGTGGTGCTCGCCATCAGCGGCAGGTGTACGAAAGATGCCAGCCGCGCTCTCACTGTTTGCCACCGCTGCTTGATAGTGGTAGGTAGTAGCGGGTGACAAGCCTGCCACGGTGACAGTAACAGGCAGCAATGACTCGTTGACTGTGCGCGTGATCGTCTCACTCAGAGAAATGGCTTGCGAATCACCAGGCATCCCCACTGTAAAGGTGATAGTGCCTGGTGTGGCGGCGCGCGCCCATAAGACGACGCTCTCTTGAGTCACATCTCCCGCAGCAACGCCATTAGGCAGCCCCGGTGGCGGCAGGTCGGGTGAGATAGGGGTTACTCGCTCTGGAGGCGAGATCCCTGCACAGGCAGCTACTAACATACAAATAACGACCAAAGCCGCAGCACGTTGAATCAGTAGCATAGCGCACTTATCCTTACCACAAGATCAGCGCCGGACATGGTTCAAAGGAGGAGCGTTGAGATCCCCGCAAACTCTATCATGGCGAGCCATCCCTTGTCGAACTCGCTGCAGAACTGATGAGACCGGACATATTTCCATGCTTTTGTACCTTTGGTCGTTGCGCCGAATTATTTCAGATGCTATAGTTTGCCTAACAAAAATGTAAGGAGTCAGACTGAGCATGGTATGATGGCTTTTTTGAAGCTAGCTCTGTCAAAATATGCATCCTATCTATATTCCCCCAGCAATCACTCGCACAGCAATCATTCACACAGCAATCATTTACACAGCAATCATTGGGTAGCGGTCTCCGGAGATTTTGATGGCAAATCATAAAAAACGTGCTCTGGTCACGGGGGCGGCTGGTTTTATTGGCAGCCACCTTGTAGAGGAACTTGTTGAACGCGGGTATCAGGTACGTTGTTTTGTCCGATATACCTCGACCAACAATTTGGGCTATTTGAATGATCTCTCACCAGAGAAACGTAAAGAAGTGGAAGTAGTTGCTGGCGATTTGAAAGATGGCGAAGCCATACGCCAGGCCGCCCAAGGGGTTGACGTGATTTTCCACCTAGCCGCCCTGGTTGGGATACCCTACTCCTATGTGCACCCGCTTGAAGTGATTGAAACAAACGTTACGGGCACAGTGAATGTTCTGCTCGCTGCCCGTGATCATGGTGTTGGCCGCGTGATCCACACATCAACGAGCGAGGTGTATGGGACAGCGCAATATGTTCCAATTGACGAGAACCATCCACTCCAAGGTCAAAGCCCCTATTCTGCAAGCAAAATTGGGGCAGAAAAGATTGTGGAAAGCTTTAATGCCTCTTTCGGGCTGCCCACGACTGTGATCCGTCCTTTTAATGTCTTTGGCCCGCGCCAATCGGCACGCGCCGTGATCCCAACCATCATCACGCAAGCGTTGGTTCAAGATGAGATCAAGCTTGGCAACTTTGATGTGACGAGAGACTTCACCTATGTGCAGGATACCGTGAATGGCTTCATCACGGCTGCTGAATCCGACGCAGCGATAGGCGGACTCTTCAATATTGGCTCAAATTACGAAATCTCGATTGGGCAGATTGCCGAGAAGATCATCCGCTTAGTGGGCAGAGATGTTCGCTTAGTCCAGGATGAAAAGCGGGTACGGCCTACCAAGAGTGAGGTACGGCGGTTGTGGGCGGATAATCAACTTGCCTACAAAACCTTTGGCTGGGCACCCAAAGTCAGCTTTGACGAGGGGTTGGAACGAACGATTCGCTGGGTCTCGCAGAACATAGACAGGTTCAGAGTGGGAGAATATGCGGTCTAATGAAGGCAATTATCCTGGCCGGTGGCAAGGGTACCCGGCTCCTGCCCTATACGACAATCTTTCCAAAACCTTTGGTCCCTGTTGGAGAAAGGCCGATCCTCGATATTGTTATTCGGCAACTTGCCTATCATGGTTTTGATGATGTCGTACTGAGTGTGGGTCATCTTGCCGAACTGATCCAAGCATACTTTCATAGCAAGCGGCAAGAGTTCTCTCCCATAAAGCTTTCCTATGTTCGAGAAGAACGCGCGCTGGGTACTGCGGGACCTGTCAAGTTAGTGCCTAACCTGGGCACATCGCCGTTTCTTGTCATGAATGGCTGTCTCTTATACACATCTGGACGCTGCCGACGACTAGTCGAGTGTTG
>CAMPHP010000664.1 GCA_946885925.1 uncultured Litorilinea sp. | reverse complement strand
TAGCCTCCTCGCCGCAACCGGCATCGGCCTTTCATCATCGTTCAACGCAAGCAAAATAGGACGAAAAAGAAGGGGTGAGCAATCACCCCCCCAGTGTCACTTCCCACCCACGCGCTTAACGACCTAGCCGATCTGTCGAAATTTTCAAGCGACACAAGCGAATTACGCCGCTGCGGCACGTCGAACAGATTCTCGTAATCTCAGATCCTCATAATCTCGTCGTCTTTTTCGCGCGCGGTCTCATCAATATGTTTGACGAATTCATCTGTCTTGTGTTGGATGCGCTCCTGTGCTCGATGAAGCTCATCCTCAGAGATCATACTTTCCTTCTCCATCTCACGCAAGTCATGAATTGCATCACGGCGAATATTACGCACCGCCACACGCGCTTCTTCTGCGCGTCGCGCAACAGTCTTGGTCAGTTCGCGGCGGCGTTCCTCAGTCAAAGAAGGAATGACTAGGCGAATCTGCTGCCCATCACTATTTGGTGTAAGCCCCAAATCTGACTTTGTAATGGCCTTTTCAATTGCAGCCAAATCAGATGGACTATAAGGACGAATCAACAAGATCTGCGCTTCGGGTACATTAATGGTAGCCACCTGCTGCAAAGGCGTAGGCATACCATAATAATCGACCATCACACGATCCAATAAGGCTGGGGAAGCGCGTCCAGTGCGAACCGAGCGTAGGTCGGTTCGTAGTGAGTCAAGAGCTTTCTCCATGCGTTCGATCGCATCAGCGATCACATCGTTAATCATCGTATACTCTCCTCACGGAAATGCCGTACGACGTAAACATCTGGCGTAAATATATAGCGTAAATATATGGCGAATACATCGCGTAAGTATATTGCATAAGCAGAGCGCAAAGATGGTTCAGCCAGAAGACCCAATCCTTAACAAGCTGTAGCTTCTCTGTAGCTTCTCTGTAATTTCTTTGCAGATTCTTTGTCTGATAACAGTTATTCTAGCAAAGAAATGACCCAAAAGGAAAAAAGATTCAGGGGTGACCTCAAGTGCCTTTACAGGCTTACCTATTTACAGACCTGGTTGATTAACTAGCAGTAATGATTGTACCAATCGGTTCGCCACGCACAACCTTCTCCAGCGTGCCTTCCTGCCACAGATCGACCACATAGATAGGCAAGTCATTGTCCATACACATTGCCATGGCCGTACTATCCATCACGCCCACGCGCATATTCAATGCGTCAATATAGGTTAGATGAGTAAAGGGGCGTGCATCGACATTCTTCTTGGGGTCACTATCATAGACAGCATCCACCTTGGTTGCCTTAACCAGTGCTTCGGCATCAATCTCCATGGCGCGCAGTGAAGCCGCTGTGTCCGTGGTGAAATAGGGGTTGCCTGTACCTGCCCCAAAGATGACCACGCGTCCCTTTTCAAGGTGGCGTATAGCGCGCCGTTGGATGTAGGGTTCAGCGACTGCGCGTACCTCAATGCCGGTCATAACGCGTGTCGGAATCCCCATGCGCTCCAACGCATCTTGCAGTGCCAAAGAATTCATTACCGTCGCCAACATCCCCATGTGGTCGGCAGTGACTCGTTCCATACCGTGGTCAAGCCCATCCTCCTTGCCGCGCCAGATGTTACCGCCGCCAATGACGATGGCGATCTGAACACCCAAGTTGAGGACTTGGACGACCTTTTGGGCCAATTCCTCAGCCCGTCGAGGATTGATGCCAAAGCCACCTTCGCCAGCCAGAGCTTCGCCACCTAATTTCAAGAGAATCCGGCGGTATTTCAACTCGGACATGCTCCTCTCCTCCCTCTTTAATACTTCCGAATGGTCTAATTCCCGATGTCCTGGTTTTTATGACGTACAGACGCGGCAACTGGGCGCGCTGAGTGTCACCCGAGATCGCGACAGCCACCTACTCTGCGAACCAGGATCAATTGCGAAACCTGTTATCGTTCAGTGTAAACCGTACTTAGCCAAGTATACTTGGCTAGTAGATAGAACAATGCCCAGCCAAAGATGGCTGGGCATTATCATTAATTAACTTTCGCCTATTGCCAGGCGTTCAAAGCGACTTATCCTAATGTTCTCACCCAATGCAGCAATGCTATCTGTCAGCAACTCTTGGATGGTGACATCAGGATTCTTCACAAAGGACTGCTCGAGTAGTGTAACTTCACTAAGCCACTTATCCAGCTTGCCTTCAACAATTTTGTCGATGACCTGCTCTGGCTTGCCACTGTTCGCCATTTGCTCGCGGTAGATGACCTTCTCGCGCTCGATCATATCAGCAGGTACTTCGTCGCGGCTGATATAGAGCGGGCGTGCTGCCACGACGTGCATGGCAATATCACGCGCCAACTGTTGGAAACGATCGGTGCGCGCCACAAAGTCAGTTTCGCAATTCAACGCCACCATACCAGCAACCTTTGACCCGGCATGGACATAAGTACCGATAATACCTTCATTGGCATCGCGGCTCGCCTTCTTCGCCGCGCTCGCAAGACCCTTCTTGCGCAAAATATCTACGGCTTTGTCAAAATCGCCGCCTGTTTCGGTCAGGGCTTTCTTGCAATCAAGCACCCCAGCGTTGGTCGCCTCACGCAGTTCCTTAACCATCTGTGCACTAATTTCAGCCATTTTTCTCCCCACTTAACTATTTAGCCAATTCCTTGCAATGGATGCTTAATCGTCTTCCAGTTCGTCTTCTTCCTCTTCAGCCAAGTCCCGATCTGCTAATTCTTCCTCTAGGGCATACTCAGCATAGTCGTCGTCATCGGAATCAGCTTCGAGGTCTTCCTCATAATCCGCATAGGGATCGATATCCTCGCCATCTTCATCCACCGTCTGCAACTTGGCGAGGGTGCTAGGCCCAAGGTATTGTTCCATCTCAGCGAGTTCGCTACGGCTGACTTGGCCTGTATCGACCATCTCTACTTCGCGAATCCGCATCCCCTCTTCGGCAGCGTTGGCGATAATGCTGACAATCAGCTTCACCGCGCGGATGGCATCATCATTGCTGGGAATCACATAATCAATGGGATCTGGATCAGAGTTGGTGTCTACCATGCCAATGATCGGAATCTTCAGCTTGTTGGCTTCCTTAACCGCCAAATCTTCCAGGTTGGTATCCACCACAAAGAGCATTTCAGGCAGACGACGCATGGTCTTAAGACCACCGATGCGATTATTGAGCTTATCTACTTCGCGTTGGATGCTCAATTGCTCTTTCTTAGAAAGATTGCGGAAATCCCCGGCATCAATACGACGCTCCATGCGCAACAAATAGTCCAAGCGCTGCTTGATCGTCACCCAGTTGGTGAGGGTGCCGCCCAGCCAGCGTTGGTTGACATAGGGCAT
>CAMPHP010000663.1 GCA_946885925.1 uncultured Litorilinea sp. | reverse complement strand
GCTTCATCTTCCGACTCGTCTTCCTCGTCATCTGGCTCATCCAGCCCTTTAGCTACGCCTGACGCAGCGGGCAATGCTTCTGCCGTCACAGAGTCAATGCCGCTTACGCAAACAGATTCAGCGATTCCAGCCCTGACTGCCCCGGATACTCCTATCTTTGACTACGAGGTCGTAGAGACTTATCCGCATGACCCGGAAGCGTATACCCAGGGGTTGCAATATGTGGATGGGGAACTGTATGAGGGAACAGGTCTGCTGGGGCGGTCTAGCCTGCGCCGGGTTGATTTAGCCACGGGTGAGGTGTTACAACAGATAGAGTTGGCCGATCAATATTTTGGCGAGGGCATTGTCGTGATTGATGATCGGATCTATCAACTCACCTGGCAATCGCATGTCGCCTTCCTCTATGATCGCGAGAGCTTTGAGCTGATAGACGAGTTTAGCTATCCGACAGAGGGATGGGGGCTGACCTATGACGGTGAAGCGTTGATTATGAGTGATGGCAGTTCGACACTTTACCACCGCGACCCGGAGACTTTTGAAGAAGTGGCACAGGTGGTGGTGCGCGATGGCAATGCTCCGGTGACTTTCCTCAACGAGTTGGAATATATAGATGGCGAAGTCTGGGCCAACATCTGGCAGACAGATGAAGTTGTCATCATTGATCCAGTCAGCGGACAAGTGACTGCGCGCGTGGATTTTTCCGGATTGCTGCCTCCTGATGTGAAAGCTGAGGCGGATGTTCTCAATGGCATTGCCTATGATGCCGAGAATGACCGGATCTTTGTGACTGGCAAGTTTTGGCCTACATTGTTTGAAGTCGAACTCGTACCTCGTTAATTACATTGCTGCCAAAGATGGCACGCCGCGCCTTTCTTAGGGAAGTACACACGACATGCTTGAACGGCTATATCACCTGGTTTTGCCCTCCGAACTCCTCGAAGAGCGTTCAGACATCCGTGTGTCGCGCTTCGTAGTGCTTACCACGAGCTTGCTCATCCTCTTTCTATTGCTCTTTGTCGTTATACAGAACCTATATTTTGGCGAGCCGTTGATTAGCTGGGTGTTGTTTCTGTGTGCGGCGTACTATGCTTTTAGCCTCGCCATGCTGCGGATTACTCATTCTCTCCTCTTTACCAGGATAAGCGTGGTGGCGGGGAATGTGTTGGGCATTTTGGTGTTGATTTTCCTCTTCTACCCGGATCGTATCGTTTTCTATGTCTGGTTCCCCTTTAGCATATTGCTTGCGACCTATGCGCTGGGACGGTGGTGGGGCGCGATCCTTGCCGCTGCATTGATTGCTTCAATTTGGCTGATAGAGCTACTACCCCTGATTGGTGTTCAAACCTCCGGCTTGACCTTTGGCAACCCCTATGCCTTCCCACTCTCTTTCTCGTTGGCACTTTTTATGACGGGCGTAGTGGCGTGGCTCTTTGAATTTGCACACCATACTGCGGAGCATCGTCTGTTTAGGTCCGAACAAAAGCTCCGGCTATATGTCCAGCAGACACCGCTGGCAGTGGTTACGAGTTCGCTTGATGGCATTGTTACCGAGTGGAACCCTGGGGCTGAGCGTATATTTGGCTATCGCCGCGAAGAAGCGTTGGGATGCTTGCTGCGGGAGTTGATCGCATATCCGGCCCTTGATGATAATCGTGAGGTAGCCGCTAGTCAGAGGGCCAACAGTGATACAACCAAAGCTCATTCTTGGCGTGTGGATGGCAATGAAGCTGCAATGCACGGAATAAGCCGCAACCGCACCAAAGATGGGCGCGAGGTCCATTGTGAATGGACGCATACGCCGCTGGTGGAAAGTCATGGCTCTGTTGTAGGAGTTACCTCTTTGGGGCGAGATGTGGGCGAACGGATGCGCGTCGATGAGGCGCTGCGCGCAAGCGAAGCCCGTTTTCGCCTGCTCACTTCACAGTCGCCAGATCTGATTGTGATCTATGACTGGACGATTGAGCGCATCATTTATGCCAATCGTGAGACGATCTTGGGCTATTCTGCGCAGGAAATTAGCACGTTGGCAGATATTTTGGCGCGCATCGTGCCCGAAGATCGACCGGAGATTTATGGACGTTGGCGGGCAATGGAATTTGCACCAGAGGGCCAGGATACCAACGTAACCGAGTTTCGTGTGATTGCTGCCGATGGCAGGGTGGAATGGATTCGCAGTCGCGAAAGTGTGCTGCTTCGTAATGCCCAGGGGATGCCGCTACAACTGTTGGCGACGTTGACAGTGATTACTGATGAAAAGCATTATGAGGCCGAGTTGCGACGGGCCAAAGAGGAAGCAGAACGGTTGGCCCAGGTGCGAAGCCAATTCCTCGCCAACATGAGCCACGAAATTCGCACGCCCATGAATGGCATCATTGGCATGACGAGCCTGCTGATGAATTCCGATCTGGATCAGGAAAACCGGGATTATATCGAAACGATCCGTGCAAGCAGCGAGTCGCTTTTGACCATCGTCAATGAGATCTTGGACTTTTCTAAAATCGAGTTAGGGCGCATGGAATTGGAGATGCAGCCTTTAGATATTTGTGATACGGTCGAAGGCGCACTAGATCTGCTGGCTCCCCAGGCTGCCAACAAAGGGCTGGAGGTGGGTTATTGGATTGATGAAGATGTACCTGCTACCATTATGGGCGACGCCACGCGCCTGCGTCAGATCTTGGACAATCTTGTCGAAAATGCGATCAAGTTCACCGAGAAAGGTGAGGTATGGGTGACTGTTACCTCAAGCGCTGTGCCTTCAAGCTCTCATCCTTCAAATTCTCTTGGCTCTGAACAGGATACAGAAGATGAGCGTGAACTTTGCTTTGCCGTGCATGACACGGGCATTGGTATCCACCAGCAACAGATTCCGCAACTCTTTTACGCCTTTTCCCAACTAGATAGCTCGACAACCCGGCGCTATGGGGGAACCGGGTTAGGACTTGCCATTAGCCGCCGCTTGGTGGAATTAATGGGTGGGACTATGTGGGTTGAAAGTGAAGTGGGAGTTGGCTCTACCTTCCACTTTACGATGCGGATGCGTGTTGCGGATATAATGGCGACACCTGGGGTCGATCCAAGAGTCGCCCTCTTAAAAGGCCGGCGCGTCTTGCTTGTAGAAAATGTGGAACGGGTGCGGGAAATGCTGGCGCATTATGTGGCACGTTGGCAGATGGAGTGGCTAGAAGCTTGCAGTGTGCAAGAGACCCGGGCACTGGTGCAACAACAGGAAGTGTGGGATGTCGCCGTCATTGACATGGATTTGCCCGATGGGAATGGTCTAGCTCTTGCGCGAGAATTGTTGGCGCACCCAAGGGTGCAAGCCAAACCTATCGTGCTATTA
>CAMPHP010000662.1 GCA_946885925.1 uncultured Litorilinea sp. | reverse complement strand
CTATAACCATTGTCTAGAGCGCAAAGGCATCTCGCACAACCAACATGGCGGCTTTGCCGAATACACCACCGTTCACCACTCTGGCGTCTTCAAACTACCCGCGGGGATGAGCTATGAAGAAGGCGCACTGGTTGAACCGCTGGCCGTTGCGGTGCGTGCGCTGGCCCAATCCCGCGCCACGTATCAAGACCGCGTGGTGGTGATTGGCGGTGGCACGATTGGGCTGCTTTGTCTCGCCGTTGCCAAAGCCAATGGTGTCAAAGAAGCCATGATCAGCGTCAAGTATCCGCAACAAGCCCAGATGGCGCACGAACTAGGCGCTGATCAGGTCATTGATATTAACAAGGCCGGTATGAAGGAGTTTGTTCACCAGCATACCGGCGGCATCGGCGTTGATGCGGTGATCGAGACGGTGGGCAGTGGACAGAACTTTGACGATGCGCTTGCCATCGTACGCAGGCGCGGCAGTGTGGTGCTGGTCGGTGGGTATTACAAACCACTGGAAGTTGACCTGGGGCGCATCGTCTCCACCGAAGCGATCATTACCGGCTCCAATTGTTATGGCTACAGCGGAATGCAAACCGATTTTCAAGCCGCCATTGACCTTATCGCCAGCCGCAAGGTTGCCGCTACCAAAATCGTGACCCATCGCTATCCGCTGGACGAGATCGCTGAAGCCTTTGCCGTGGCAGCGGACAAAGGTTCAGGGGCGATTAAAGTACATGTGACATATCCGTAACTGCGCCGTTTACCACGGGCATAAGGAGCAGTTGGTCCATCGCTGTAATCTGCTCATGATCCCCCATAAAGCCCAGCAGATCACCCAACTCTATGCGGGTATGTGCAGGGGGGTTGTAGAGGGTCTCCTGGCCGCGCAATATCGCAATCACATAGACACCCGTTCTGGCGCGCAAGTTGGCTTCTGCCAGTGTCTGCCCGACCAAAGGATGGTCATGATCGAGGCTGTGCCAGGAGATCTCAAGACCGCGCATGGTGTGCCACAGTTGATCCAAGAGCTGGTGTTGCAGATCACTGGAAATGGCCGTGTCATATTGATCGCGCCGCACCGCATCGGTGAAGTGCTGGACTTGACCCGCCGGAAAGTCCAACGCCAGCAGCGTGTGGCGCACCACCTCAAGCCCCCCTTCCAACTCCGGGTGGATCACATCTTGTGCACCCAATTGAACCAGATTGCGCACGCCGGAACGGGTAGCGGCGCGGGCAATAATCGGTAGATCGGGCGCACGTTCGCGCGCGCCCGCCACAACTATCTCTGTTGCTGCTTCATCGGGCAATGTTACAACCAGCACGCGCGCATGTTCCAAGCCAGCATGGTTGAGGATTTCAGAATTTGCCGCGTCTCCATACAAGACTGGAATTCCCCGTTTGGTGAATGCCTCGGCGCGCTGCACATCGTTTTCTACTACCAAACGTGGGATATTGAGCCGCGTCAAGACATTGACGATATGCCCGCCAACACGCCCAGAACCGACAATCACGACATGATCGCGGAGTCCATGCCCAGTGCTGACAGGTACTGGCCCCTGGCGATTAAAGGCTCGCCAGAGCGCGGGAAAGCGTTGTAACCAGCTTTCTAGGGTGGGTAATAGATGAAAGAGCAAGGGATTCAGCACAATAGAGATCAAAGCGCCAGCAAGGAGCAGCGAATATTGATCCTGGGTCAACACGCCCAGTTTGACACCCGCCTGACCGACAATAAACGAGAATTCACCGATCTGGCTCGACCCAACTGCCGCCACCAACATCGTACGCCCGGATGCAGGCAAAACGAAGCCCAAAAGCAACGTAAGTAACACCTTGCCAGCCACAATCAGCGTAGTGAGCGCCAAGACGTGAGCGGCATTCGAAAAAAGATAGAGGGGATTGACCAACATGCCGACTGAGACAAAGAAGACTACGGCAAAGAGGTCGCGAAAGGGCACAACCTCGGCACCGATACGATGACTGATGGGCGATTCACCCAAGACTACCCCAGCCAAGAAGGCTCCTAGCGCCAAGGAAACGCCAAACAACCCCGCAGAGCCGAGCGCAACGCCAACGGCCACCGCTACGACTGCCAAAATAAAGAGTTCATGCGAACGGGTAAAGGCGATCCGCATCAGCAACCAGGGTAAGAGCCTGGTCCCGATCACGAGCATGATACCCACAAAAATTGCCGCTCGAACAAGGGCGATTACCGCATTTTGCCAAGATGCGGCGGCCTCACTTCCAAATAAGACAGGGAGCAAGACCAAGAGCAAGATCGTTGCCAAGTCTTGCAAGACCAGCCACCCCACTGCCACTTGTCCGTGGGGCGTATTCAGCATGCCAAGGTCCATTAAGCTGCGTAAGAGAACGACCGTGCTGGCAATGGAGATTGCGAAACCTACTATCAGGCTCGCCGGAACCGGCCAGCCCCATGCCATTGCCAAGAGATAGCCGCAGATGGTGGCAAGCGCCATTTGCCCAACTGCCCCCGGAATGGCAATCGCACGCACTGCCCATAGGTCGCGCAGAGAGAAATGCACGCCCACACCAAACATGAGGAAGATCACCCCAAGCTCTGCAAGTTGGCTAATGTCCTCCACATCACCGACAAAGCCAGGGGTAATAGGGCCAATCATCATACCCGCGACCAAATAGCCCACCAGCGTGGGCACACCGAGGCGGCGGGCAATTAGCCCGCCGGCGAACGCGGTGACAAGCACCACGGCGACATTTAGTAATAGATGGAGATCATGCATCGAGCACTCCTGGCTCTGTATGGGTCTCGACTTGTATTTCTTGCCCAAATAGATTCAGCACGAAAACAAGGGGGACATCGTTGATGCACTATTAGTTTGTGGGTCTGTTTGTTCTATGGTACTGCGTAAAACTTAATCGGAATACGGGGCAGTTATCCATCACAGCGCCAGAAATGCGCTTGGCGTGAGGGTAATGCGAGGGAAGCTTTTCAACAAGTTCCAGTCGAAGGTAACGAGCACTGTGCCAAGATCACGTGCGATTGCGACATACTCACAATCATACGCGCTGCAACCAGAAACTTGAACGAGCGACAAGACATGGGGCGAGGTGGGTTTATATTCCATCCTTTCCATTAGCTCTTCGCAGGCGGCCATAATGGTAAGGGCTTCATCAAGGCGAATGCTGCCTTGATGCATATGCGAGGCAAGCAAATTTCGAAATTCGCTACGCCACATCATGGGTGCGACCCATTGGCTGTCCTTCACCAGGAGAGCCTCAATCTCTTGTTTGTGCGGATTTTCCAAATAAAGCGATGCAATAATGGTCGTATCAACCACGATCATACAGTAGCTCTTTGGCTTTAGCTCTTTGGCTTTAGCTCTTTGG
>CAMPHP010000661.1 GCA_946885925.1 uncultured Litorilinea sp. | reverse complement strand
CGCACTCTTTTTATAGTCTGTGTCGTATTTAACATGAGATCTATTAAACAAGAGATCTAGCAGTAAGATCTAGCAGTAAGATCAAACAGAAGCAAAGTAACTCGCTTGCCTAGAGCAGAACATGAGAACTTCTTCTGTCAGCAACGCGTCAGCGTGGTGAGGGCATTTACAAATTAGCAGAGGTATACTCTAACTGTGCGTCTCCGCGCATAAGAATGCCAAGCAACAGCGCGCTGGGTGCAATTCTACATTATTACCATACAACACAACACACATGCTCTTGTACAGGAGGAGTAGGAATGTCTCGTTCTTTGGCTGTTGTCGTGCCAACCCGACTTGTAGTCATGGCACTGGCTGCATTGTTGGCGTTTGGCCCTTTGACCGTCATGGCTGCACCCGTTAGCCAGTTCGGCTCATTGTCTCAAGATGAATCGACTGCCGAGCCTTTGCTCTTGGGTCAGTATGCCAATCTGTTCTTGGCAAATGGCGAGTCCACAAGCTTTGAAATCGTAATTCCCGAAAGCAGCACCTATCTCATTACAGCCGTAGATGATGTGGCTGCTGAAGATTTCGACCTGGTTGTGACCGACGAAGCCGGGAACGAACTCTATAATGACATCTTTGCGACCACTGACCTAGCGTTGGAAGCAGGAACCATTACCCTAACTTTCACCGCAGTAGCGGATAACGTCCTCTTCTTTGTGGTGCTAGGGCAGATTGGTGGCATGAGCAGCGATGAAAATGAACCGGGCAAGCTCGTGCCAGGAAGCATTTATATCGAAGAAGATATTAACGATACCCGCTACGCAACGCTCAGCGTTCCAGAGACCTCCTATCCGCAGCAGGTGTTGATTGCCCTGGAAACATCGGAAGAAGATATCTTCTATGCCTATGCGGAAGGTCCCGATGTCTATGAGTCGACTACCACGGATACGAACAACATTCTGCGCTTCTGGACCCAGGGTGGAGATTACACCATCTCTATTGATCCATACGAGCGCCGCTCGGTGATGACCTTGATCGTCTTCTTGAGCGGACGCCCCTCGCCAATCACCCTAGATACACCGGTCGAGGGGATTATTCCGGCAGACGGAACCGAAACCATCTTTGAGTTGGAACTAGACGCCAACTATACCAATGTTGAGCTAGCAGTCGAGAGTGATGAGGCTTTGGGTGTCACGGTTTTGGATGCCTATTATGACTATGATGTCTATCACTCCAGCTATGGCGAAGCAGAGCTTCCAATCGAAGCACTCTATCCTGGTGTGTACTACGTCTTGGTACAAGCACCAGAAGCGGCAACTGAGGACATTCCCTTCACGCTGACTGTTGCGGGGGAGGTAGGACGCCCCACCGAAGCGTTGGAGCTTGGCACCGCCTTTGAAGATGAGTTTACAAGTGATGACGCGGCCATCAATTACTCCTTTGAGGTTGCCAACGCAGGCTCGCAGGTGTCGGTTACGATGGCAGGAGCCGACGAGGATACCGACTTTGACATTAGTGTAGGCTTGCGTCCTGGCGGCGGTAACTGGTCAAGCTATAGCTATGGCTCCGATGAGACGTTGACCTTTGTGGCTCCGATTGCTGGCACCTATTACATTACCATCCTCAGCAATGGCTATACAGGGGCCTTCACAATTCAGGCTGATGAAGGCGAGCCTGCCCTGACGTTGGAGAGCAACGCCGTCCTCTATGACCTTGTGGAAGGCAATTCACACAATTCCTACCTGCTGCCGATTGAAGGCGCGGGACAACTGCTCACGGTATCGTTTGTTGGCCCGGAAGACGTTGACCTCGACCTCTCTGTGACTGGTTATAACGCTCAGGGCGATACCATTGCGAGTTTGTCTGGTTACACAAGTGGCTCCGTGGAAGTGGTTAGCACCGTGGTCTCAGAGCCAGGTCTTTATGAGGTCGTGGTCAGTTCAATGTATTCCGACATAGGCGGCTACTTCTTCATCGAGGCGCAAGTGACAGACCCGCGCTTCTTTGGTGGACAATGGGCAGCGGATGCGGTTGCCAGCAGCCAATATGGTGATGAAGGCTACTCAGCACTGCAGGCGACTGGCCCAAGTGATACCCCAACCGCGGGTGATTATAATACAGCCTGGGCATCGCAGGAGCAGGATGCTGGTGTGGAAACCCTGGAATTGACCTTTGAGGTGCCAGTAAAACCTGCGGGCATCGCCATTGTCGAAAGCTATAACCCAGGTGCAATCAGCACGATTGAGGCGTACAACGCTGATGGCGACGAGTGGGTTGTCATCTACGAAGGTACAGCCGAACCCAGCGAAGAAACCTACCGGATCTTTACACCCGAACTCACGCCGGTTGACTTTGCTACCAATCAAATCCGTCTAACGCTGGATAGCGCAACAGTACCGGGTTGGAACGAGATTGACGCCGTGCAATTGTTCGGTCGCCCCTAACACAAGTTCCCTAGTTAGCCGTTAGGCTAGCCCCATACAATTTAGCTCCCGGTCACCTTTCAGGAAGGGCCCCCAACTTCCTGAAAGGTGTGGGTATATATTTGGTGAAGTCTGTATTGCCAGCGAGTCGTGTCCCACTTCGTTCTCTCACTGCACAGGATACAACACACTATGACAATCGCCCATCGCAGTCTCTCCTTCTGTTTGGCTGTTACTCTCCTTTTGATTTCTGGATTATTTCCTCCTCAAGCTCTTTTTGCCTCCACACCGGATACTTCTTTGGATTCCCTACGCGCACAGTTAGACGATACTACGCGTATCTCATACCACAGCGGGACTGGCAAAGTTCGTTTCCTGGGCGCTGAACCATCTCGACCCATCCGCCAGTCCATTCAAACACTGGAGATCGTGTCGCCAGAGCAAGCGGCGCGTAATTTTCTTTCTACCTACGGTTTGCTTTTTGGGCTATCCGATCAGACGCAAGAGTTGGTTGTAACACGGGAAAATTCCGCTGATAGAGATCGTAAATTTGTGCGTTTCCAGCAGGTCCACCAGAACATTCCGATCTTTGGTGGCGAGATGGTTGTGCAACTCAATGCGCGAAATGAAGTTCTATCGGTAAATGGCGAGGTCTTGCCCGCTATTGCCCTTGACGTTACACCCCAAATCGATAGCGCAACCGCTACGCAGACTGCCATTCGTGCTGCAGCCAAATGGCATGAAGTAGATGCAGCCTCTCTAAAAGCCACTGAACCAGCCCTCTGGATCTACAACCCTGTTTTGGTCGGGCCAGATGATGGCGAAACCAGGCTCGTCTGGCGCATAGAGGTCACTGCCGAGGCTTTGCTGCCGATCGACGAACTGATCTTGATTGACGCCCAGCGTGGTTCGATTGTCCTTCATTTCAACCAGGTACATACGGTCAA
>CAMPHP010000660.1 GCA_946885925.1 uncultured Litorilinea sp. | reverse complement strand
TATATCCACGGCGTAAAGAGCAACAACGCGGTCACCACCTTGCGCGCAAAGTAGAAAAGTACAAAGACGCGCTTATAGCCATGACGTGCCGTAAAAGGTGCGACAACAGGGGCAAGAATGGCCGAAATGGGAACGAGCGCAAGGACAAAGCCAATTTCAGTCTTGGTAAGCCCCAGTGTGTTGAGGAAAAGCACAAAGACAGAGCCAAAGAATGTAAATTGTGAATAAACCTGGTTAAGCGCGTTCGTAGCGACACTCCACGGCAAACCGCGCAGTTTCTCTACAGTAGTTGGTTCACTTTGCATATTTGCGTTGCGTAAATACCAATCTGGGGAAGCATATAGGGCTAGGGGCGAGCAGAATCAGTCAGGTCTATAGTTCAGCGGCACCGCGGGTCAGTCACGGTGCCGCTGGCAAGACTTTATGCTACCACAGATATGCTACCATAGACGCTGCGCCGCCACTACTTTAGTGGGTTATCGCGCAACAGATTAGGAAACGCGTCTACTCCCTAATCGCCACAAACAAGCTATCCCCGTTGAAGCTGTGCATTGCAATACGCGAACGCGCGCCGCTCTCTACCTGGGGTGTCATGATTTGCCGCGAGGACAGGTCAATCCGTACACAACGATAACCAGTCAGGTCAAGGTCTAGCTCCACATCAAAGCTATAGGGAGTATAGACAGCAACCTTGCTCCGCTCCTGATTGGCCGCGGCTCGAATCTCCTTGTCCTCGTTCAACACAATCAGGGCAGGGTCGAGTTCAACAAAGTTATAGGTCTCAAACAGCCACTTGGCAAAGCCCACATCCCATGCCCCATCCAACATAAGCGCCTGATCCCAATCGTAGGGTTCAAACGAATTTTGAATGTTGAGGAATTTCATACCCCTACGATGGAA
The DNA here is from genome assembly GCA_946885925.1 of uncultured Litorilinea sp. Next base: position 2,456 of record CAMPHP010000660.1, on the reverse strand, counting down.
CATCCAAATGCCATGTGCACCATAGGTCACGCCCATCTTGGCACCACTGAGAAGGCTTTGCCACGTTGCCTTACGAATATCAAAAGCATTGAAGCGAGTTGGTTCACCCACGCGGCCATGTCCCTCATAGGGCGGCTCGCTGTTGACCACAGGCCGCTTGACAGGATACGCCGTGAACTTCTCGGCCAGGAGATAGGGTTGGTCTTGCCGCTTTGCACCGTGCCCGGACTGGTACATGTAGAAATCAACAGCATCTACAAAACTACGCGACAGATCCGCACGAGGGCTTAGATGCATCGTAATGAGCGCGTCGGGGCAGACTGCTTTGACGGCTTGCAGTGCGGCCATATAGTAAGTTTCTTCGTCAGGCGAATCAAAGGCGGTATCGCCACTAATAAAAAACATGGGATCAAACTTCTTGAATCGTTCGGCAGCATAACTCGCATAGGCCGTCGCAGCATCCAATGGCATGGCAGTAGCAATCGGGCTGCGCTTTGCCGCCCACGTGCCGGGGACATAGTTACACCAGAGCACACCCAAGACCGGCACAAAGCCCTGTTCCACTGCCATTTCTACCATGGCTTCCGCCTTAGCGAAGTAGACTTCGTTATAGGCGGTAAAATCCCAGTTTCCTGTAGCATCTTTTAGAAATGGATCGATATTGTCGGGCGACATGCTCGTGTCATGGGTCACTGGCAGGATGCTGATCTGCAATGCCGTAAAGCCTTGACGTTTGCGATACGCCAAGTACCGAGGCCAATCAGCAAGCGGCAAGTTGGAAAAGGCCATCCACGCTGTGTCGGCCAGATAGAAAAAGGGTTTACCGTCCTGAACCAGATAATCTTGGGTTGCCGAGACTGCCAAACGTGCCATTTCTGTTAATTCCTCTCCAAAAAGTTTGAATGGAAGTATTGGGGTGCGATGGCTGGAGCGTCGAACATCGCGTATGTTGTGTCCTTAGTCATTCTAGCCGAATTTTACACAACGCGCAGGAAAGTAACGCAGATGGAAGCTGGGCAACTTTGCCAAATAGGGTCAATAAAAAGCAGTTTGACAGCATTAACAGCGGCTATTACACTGAGATAGTAACTCGAGCCTACCCGATTACCCATTTTTGTTTCGATATATATCCCACTATGCAACCCGTACTCGAAGTGCGCGACCTATCTACGTGGTATCACACCCCCCGAGGACCGGTAAAAGCCGTTGACGGTGTCAGCTTCTCGCTCTACCCAGGCCAACGGTTCGGTCTAATCGGCGAGTCTGGCTCCGGTAAATCAACAATAGCACTCTCATTGCTCCGTCTCATTCGCCCCCCTGGACGCATCGAGGGAGGGCAAGTGCTACTCGACGGCATAGACCTACTCTCCCTCAGCGATGAAGAGATGCGCCAGAAACGGCTGGCGGAGATGGCATTGATCAGCCAAGGCGCGATGAACTCGCTCAATCCGGTCATCCGCGTACGCAAACAAATGGAGGATGGCTTTCGCAATCACGATCTTGAGCTTTCGCAGGAGGAGCGTGACCAACGTATCGCCGCGCTGCTGGCGCGTGTAGGACTGCCCGCCTCGGTAGCCGATCTCTACCCTCACCAGTTGAGTGGCGGCATGAAACAGCGCGTTTGCATAGCCATCGCCATTAGCCTGCACCCCAAGGTCATCATCGCCGATGAGCCGACTAGTGCGCTTGACGTGGTGGTCCAGCGACGCGTCATGCAGACATTGCGACGTGTCCAAGAAGATATTGGATCGGCGGTTATTTTAATCGGCCACGACATGGGGCTGATGGCTCAGTTTGCCGGCCATGTGGGGGTCATGTACGCTGGCAAGTTGGTCGAGGAGGGCCCAGTTCGCCAAATCTTTTCCCAACCCCAGCATCCCTATACCCAACTGCTCATGGAGAGCCTGCCAAACCTGGAATCTCGCACGATGTCAAGGGGCGTCACAGGCCAACCGCCCTCACTCCTCTCTCCCCCACCGGGCTGTGTCTTTCATCCACGCTGCCCCTATGTCATGGAGCGTTGCCAAGTGGACGTTCCGCAATTGCAGCAAACCGCACCGCAGCACCGGGCGGCGTGCCACCTGCTGGACGTGAAACAGGATGTGAGAGAGGAGATCGCTGCATGACCGTGCCTTTACTGGAGGCGAAACAGGTTAGCAAAGTCTTCCGCTCCGGCCTTATGCAACGCACAGAGACGGTGGCACTGGAGAATTTCTCTCTCACCCTCGATCCTACGCAACCAACTGTCCTGTCAGTGGTAGGCGAGAGTGGCAGTGGCAAGAGCACGATGGCCCGGCTTCTGCTTGGTCTAGAAGAGCCAAGCCAGGGAGCAATCCTTTACCGGGGCAAGGATTTACGGCAGTTGAATAACGACGAGAAGCGGCAGTTCCGGCGCGATGTGCAAGCCGTCTTTCAAGATCCTTTTGGTGTTTTCAACTCCTTTTACCGTGTAGACC
>CAMPHP010000659.1 GCA_946885925.1 uncultured Litorilinea sp. | reverse complement strand
TCACACTGCGGTTGCGTCGCTGGCTGGGGCCGCGCCTCTTTAAGGTCTGCCCCCATGTGTTTAGCATGATGGCGATTATGCAAAATGGCGATGTGCTGCTTTGTGGCAATGATTGGTATGAGCGTGTAGTGGGGGGCCATGTGAAGCACCAATCATTGCGCGCTATTTACAACAGCCCGCGTATGCAAGAGGTGCGCGAGTTAATGCGCCAGGGTCGTTATGATGAAATTGCACCTTGTCGCAACTGTTCATTCCGGCATGAATGGCTGTAGGTACAGATCAGGGACGCCAACATTCCTCACCAGGACAGAGGAGGTAGATGGCGTTCCGGCGCTTCGCTAGACAAGGAGGAGGGGAGTATGAGCGAGAATTTGGCGATCCTGCAAGAGTTGACCCACAACGACTTGGCGCGCAGTTGGTTTGAGCAAGTCTTGAGCTATTTGCGCGTGCGTGTGAGCGATACGGGCGAAGAATTCACGGTGATGAGCAAGAAGGATGGCGTCGAAGTCACACCGGGTTTTGTCGAGCCGGATCGACGCAAACTGCTGTATGGTCTCTTTGATCCGGGCGACTGGTATGCCAAGCAGTTCATCGTGACGGTGACGAGTCAAAATGTACGTAATTATGCGAGCTTTTTCCAAGGCGACGAACTCGGACAGGAAGAACTCTTTCGCATCATGTCCTTCTTGATGCCGGTCTTGCTCAAGGCAACCTTGGAGATGCCTGCCATGCGTAATCGGGCACTGATTAGTCTCCTAGGGTTAGATACCATGTGGCACCAGTGCCTGCTTGACCCGCAAGGCAATGAGACGCAGCCTGCCACCGTGCAACTGGTGGGCGACCGTTGGGAGATCCTGCCGGGGTATCATGGCACACCGCAACGCAAGAAGGTGCTAACCCCGGAAAAGCTGCTCGAATTCCAGCGGCGTGTTCATCAAGCCGAAGAGACCGATACACTGAAGGAATGGTTTGCTTTGCTGGATTGGTATCGTGGTTGGTTGGCATCGGTAAGTAGACCGTTTGCCGTTACTGCCTAGATTGAGCGTAGATTGAGCATTATTGACAAATCGCCAGACAAGGCCTATCCCGCAGCGTGGTATCCCCTATGCCGTGCAACAGATCTCAAACCAGGCAGTGTGTTGCCAGTAGAACTAGGTGGGGTACGCTATGCCCTCTGGAGAAGTGCATCGGGGCAGATTAGCGCGGTTGAGGCGACCTGTTGCCATGTGGGGGCTGATCTGGCACGCGGTACCGTGGTCGGTGAGGCACTACAATGCCCGCTGCACCACTGGCGTTATGGCACTGATGGGGTGTGTGTCCATATCCCTGGCGCTGCAACGATTCCGCCGCGCGCACGCCAAACTGCGTTGACCTGTGTGGACTCGTATGGGTTGGTGTTGGGGTTTCTAGGGGGTGCACCGACCTATGCGCCACCACGTTTTGTGGATGAAGCAGAACCTATTTGGAGCGAGGCTGCGGTGGTTGATGTGGCCGCGCCGCTTGCGACGCTAGTTGCCAATTCGTATGATGGACAGCACTTTGCGGCAGTGCATGACCGGGATTTATTGGAGCCACCGCAGATTACACGCGCCAACAAGCACCATATTGCCATTCACTATCGCGCCAAAGTCGTGGGGCAGCGGTTGAATGACCGCATTATGCGCGGTCTGGGGATCGACCATGTGGGGATTACGATTCACTGCTGGGGTGGCAGCGTGCTGCATGTCTATAACGAGCGCACTGCCAACACAATCTTAGTGGCATTGCTGCCGGTGGATGAACAACACACGCGGGTCTTTATCCTGACGGCGCTCAAGGCAAAAGCGCGCGGTGTGATGCGCCTTTTTCAGCCGTTGCAACTATGGATTGCCCGATGGCTGGCAGTGGCTTTCCTACGTCCGGATATGAGCGTGCTGGAAGGCGTGACCATGCGCCCGCGTGTATTGCTGCCAGGGGCAGATGATTGTCTAGTGGCATGGCTGCGCTATTGGCGGGCACTACCGCGCGCAGATCAAGCGCAAGCGGACGAAGCCACTGCCTCGCGTTCAGTTCCGACCTTGACGCTTCCAGATTCACTTGTTGCTGGATTGACACCGATCGATGCTTAGACCGTATGTCGCGCCGATGTTGGATGAAGTGGGGCTGCTGGCGCGAGCAGCCGAGGAAGCACAAGCGTTACAGGGACGTGTGCCAGACGGGAAGCTGCTTCAAGAGTTGACCCAGCGGCAAGGCGTTGATCTGGCAACCGCAATTTACTATCAAGCAATCTTGGCATCACCTGTGCATGGGCCATTTGTGCGTGCGATAGATGCAGAAGTTAGTGCGCCTCTATCTACGCCTAGTCGTTTGCATCTGGTCATTGTCCCCGCGCTCTACTATCAGGAGTTGCCTCAGTATGGGGGAGATGGTCAGGCGATTGCCGCAATTGCCCAGGCTTGCGGGCTGCGCGTGACAGTTGCGCCGCTGTTGAGCAAAGGGAGCTTGAGCGACAATGCCGCTATTCTGTGGCAGACAATTTGTGGTGTGGAAGGCGAGGCGTTGCTGCTCTCGTTGAGCGTGGGCGGTGGCGAGGTGCGCTTGATGCTTGCCGAGCATGCGGGCGCACCAGAGTTGGCGCGGCTGGTCGGCTGGATTAATGTCTGCGGGTTGGTGCGGGGAGTTCCATTGGCTACCCAACTACTGGGAAATCCGCTACGACGGTTGCACACACGGACAATTTGCAAAGTGATTGGGCTGGACTTCAATCTGGTGCGCGAGCTAGACCCAGCGAATCCAGCTTGGCAGGGGCCTGTGGTGATGCCGCCAACACTGCGCGTAATCAACTTGATCGGCGTGCCACTGCACAGTCATGTCCAACAGCGCAGTCTTTTCAAGCGATATGGATGGATGCAGGCGTTGGGGCCAAATGATGGGATGTCGCTTTTGAGTGATTTACTGGTGGAGCCAGGATGGATTTACCCGTTGTGGGGGGCTGACCATTATTTTCGCACACCTCAGGTCAGCCCGTTGTGTTATCGTCTTTTTCGCTATGTGCGGAGAGAATGGGCGGGGGAGTTGGACGTATGATGCCGCAGTTGGTGGGCGAGACCGTGGCACGCACAACCTTATCGCCGGAGACGGTCGAGGCAATGGCGCAGTTGTTTAGCGAGCATTATGAGCAGGTCTGCCCTGAACGGTTCCGGCGCGATTTGGCAGAGAAGGATCAAGTGGTGCTGCTGCGTGACGAAAGCAGTGGCACGCTGCAAGGCTTTTCAACGCTAGCAACCTACGTCTCCACTGTGCAGGGGCGAAAGATAGGCGTGGTCTATTCGGGCGATACCATCATCCGTCCGGCTTATTGGGGAACCCCGGCGCTGCCGA
>CAMPHP010000658.1 GCA_946885925.1 uncultured Litorilinea sp. | reverse complement strand
CTATTGGGCCAAGTGGGAGTCATGCTGCTGCTCGGCTTCTACTATCTCACAGGCGTACTGGTTCCCTATGTGGTGCGACGCCCTGGTGTTGCCATCCTTGCTTCTTTTTTGGCTGCGTTCGCTGAATTGCTCTTAGGTTCACCCTTCGGCATTGGTGCACTCTGGGCAGGGCTGGCGCAGGGCTTGGGGGCTGAGGTTGTCTTTGCCGCACGCCGCTGGCGAAATTATAGCCTCCCCACACTGATAGCCGCGGGCATCATGTCTGGCGTCACTGCCTATGCCTATGAATACTTCATGTTTAGCTATGGTGCGCTGCTTCCAGCGGTCCAACTTGGGCTTTTCCTGGTACGTATCCCTAGTGCAGCGATTCTAGCCGGTTGGTTAGGTAAGGTGCTGGGAGATGCATTGCTTCGCACTGGCGTTGTACGCGGCGCGACGACGCGGGCGTGAAGGCAACAGACATGATGCTCACGCAAGTGAACGAGCCAGGGCGAAGTCGCTTGGCTCGTCTCAATCCGGTTGTCAAGCTCATAGCCTTTAGCGGCTTCACCCTGGCCCCCATCTTTTTTCTCGACCCAGCCATACCCTTTGCCTTCTTGCTATTAGCCTGGGCGGCATCATGGCCCCTGGCACGGATCGCACCGTGGGGACTCATTTGGCGGCTGCGTCCCTATCTGCTGCTGGCAGGAACATTGGCGATCTTCAACGCACTCTTGTATGGCGGCGAAGCGCATAGCGTGTTGCTAGCACTAGGGCCATTGCACCTATCTCGTGAAGGCATTGCCTTTGGCGCGGCGATTGCGTTGCGGTTACTCTGTATGATCACCTATACCACGCTCTACTTTGCTACTACCGAGCCAACAGAACTGGTCAGCAGTTTGATCCTTCAAGCGCGGCTGCCCTACCGGATTGGCTTTACTCTCCTCGCCGCCTATCGCTTTTTGCCCATTCTCCAACAGGAAATGGCGCAGATTCGCGCCGCGCAGCAGATTCGCGCAACAGTTCGCCCCCACCCTCTCTGGTCACTCCAGGCATTACGCCGTTTCACCATCCCACTGCTGGCAGGAGGCATCCGCCGCGCCGAGCGATTGGCCTTGGCAATGGATGGTCGCGGCTTTGGGCCAAATCTAACGCGCAGCTATTATGTGCGGCCCCAAATAACGCCGTGGGACATTCTCTTTCTGGTGGCAGCGCTTCTAGCGACAGGGGCAATCCTCCTGTTCCTGGCTCACCTGGGGCTGCTCAATGGTTGGCTGGTGGGTACAGCCGAGCAATTGATAGGGAGCAGACTATGAATAAAGTGTGTGATGCCATCTGCGTGCACAACCTGCATTTTCGCTATGCCGAAAGTGAACGCTGCGTGCTTCATGGCATTGACCTCCGCATTGCCGCGGGGGAGAGTGTTCTGCTACTTGGCCCCAGCGGCAGTGGCAAGAGCAGTCTAGCCCTGGCGCTGACCGGCTTGATCCCGCAACGCATCCCTGGTGAGATGACGGGAGAGGTCATCATTGCAGGCCATGATAGCGCCACAACGCCGCTGGCAACACTCTGCACCCACATAGGTATTGTGATGCAAGACCCTGCCAGCCAGATGGTGATGCCGCGTGTGGATGAGGAGATCGCCTTTGGTTTAGAAAACCTGGGACTGACACGCGAGGAGATGGAGCAACGGATCGAGACCGTTCTCGCCCAAACCGGATTAAGCGCATTGCGCCGCGCCTGGATCGACCGGCTTTCCGGCGGGCAGCAGCAACGTGTCGCACTAGCCGCAGTCTTGGCGCTTTCCCCCAAAATCCTCATCCTCGACGAGCCAACTGCCAGCCTAGACCCAGCCGGAGCAACTGCCTTTTTCGAGGCGTTGCGCGCATGGCAAGAGACAACCGGAGCCACGGTGGTGATCATCGAGCATCGCCTCGACTTGGTGCTGCCCTTGGTAGATCGGGTGGTGGCACTCAACCGTCAAGGGCGACTCCTCGGCGAAGGCGCGCCCCATTCATTCTTCCACACCCATGCAACACAACTATCAGCAGAGGGTATCTGGCTGCCCGCAATGGTGCGGCTACGGCTGGCGCTCGGCGAGCAAGGCCACGTACTCCCGCCTTTACCGCTGGACGTTGACGAGGCCGCAGAAGTATTGCAGACTGTTGCCCTCAAGCCTGCCCAGCCAACACCAGTGGTACAAACGTTAGCGCAACCATCTTCGATCCATCTAGAGCAATTGCGCTTTCGCTATGGCAATGGGCCAGAGGTGCTGCATGGCATTGATCTCCAAATGTCCCCAGGGGATTTTCTAGCACTGGTGGGCAGCAACGGATCAGGCAAGAGTACGCTTGCTCGCCATCTAGTCGGGTTGCTCACGCCGCAATCAGGCAAATACCACATCTTGGGCCAGCACATCACCTTGCGCAATGCCCCAAGTTTGCCCCAACAAGTGGGCTATGTCTTCCAGAACCCGGAACACCAGTTCGTTGCCGAGCAGGTCGCTGACGAGATTGCCTTCTCCATGCGGGGACGCTGGCACAATAACGAGGTGCAGCGGCGCGTTGACCAACTCTTGGCGCAATTCAAACTAACGGCACATGCAGAAGCCAACCCCTTTACCTTGAGTTGGGGCCAGAAACGTCGCCTCAGTGTTGCCACGATGGTTGCACTGGATCAACCAATTCTGCTCCTGGATGAGCCAACTCTAGGTCAAGACCAGCAGAATGTGGAAACGCTGATGGCACTGCTCCAACAACTCAACCAGCAGGGAGTAACCATTGTCTTGATCACCCATGATATGGAACTTGTAGCCGAGGTGGCGCGCACAGTGGCAGTGTTGCACCAAGGGGAACTGCTCTATCACGGTACGGTGCGTGATCTGTTTACACAACCCACGCTGCTGGCAACGTCCCAACTGGAATTACCCCCACTGGCACGATTGGGTCATCACTTGCACCGTCACGATTTATTAACCGTGGCAGATTGGGTAGCGGCAATGCCGGAACGTGCGATAGCCAATTTCTGAGCAAGGTGAAGTAGAATTAGAATTCTTCTCGTCATGCAGAACAACAAGCAAGAATAGAAGCGTATCGTATCACCACGGCCAATGCACATCTATCCATTGAAGCCGTCATGCAAGAGAGCCTTGCTCATGCTCAACGTTCTCCTCTTGCTGGCAGCGTGTACACCTACAGCAGAGAGCAATGTACTAGGCTATTACCTGGCCCGTCGTCTTGGGACACTCACAATGCAGCCTGAAACGGCAACAGGCACACTCACCGGCATAGTCACCAATACGACAGGGGAAGCCATCGAAGGGGCAACAGTCGTTGTCGCCACACGCACAGGCACGCCCTATGCCGCCCAGACCGATGCACAAG
>CAMPHP010000657.1 GCA_946885925.1 uncultured Litorilinea sp. | reverse complement strand
CATGATCCTCAGGCACGATCCTCAAGCACGAAAGATTACGACACCCGATCATAGCATATGGTGCAAGGGTACGCCGCATTTGCGCTGCGGCCCTATTAATACATTGTCATTCGCGGCCATTGTGCGTATGATTGCGAAATGGACCATACAAGCTATTATGCCCTGGTCGTACGCGAGACAGACAAGGGCTTCACCCGACAAGTTGAACAATGCGCCATCGCTGATCTTCCTCCTGGCGATGTGCTGATCCAGGTGCGTTATTCATCATTGAATTATAAAGATGCCCTTTCTGCCAGTGGCAACCGAGGCGTCACACGTCGCTACCCGCATACCCCTGGTGTTGATGCAGTGGGCAAGGTCGTAGAGAGCAACAACCCTGCCATCCAACCTGGCGACTCGGTGATTGTCAGTGGCTATGACTTGGGCATGAATACTGCTGGGGGCTTTGGACAATATATCCGCGTGCCTGCCGACTGGGTTGTGCCCCAGCCGGAAACATTGGATGCATTTTCCACAATGGCATTAGGCACAGCAGGCTTTACCGCTGCGCTCTGCCTGCACAAGTTAGAAGCCGCTGGTTTGCGCCCGGAACTAGGAGAGGTATTAGTCACCGGAGCCACAGGTGGCGTGGGGAGTTTAGCCGTTGTCCTGCTTGCAAGTTTGGGGTATCACGTTGTTGCTGCTACAGGCAAGCCCGACCAAGCACCGATGCTCCACAGATTGGGCGCGGCAGAGATAATTCACCGGGGCACACTGGAGGAAAGCCCCGAAAAAGCCTTGCTCAAACAGCGCTGGGCTGCTGTGATTGATACCGTCGGTGGGCCAATTTTGGCAGGAGCGATTCGCTCCACCAAGGCCAATGGCTGGGTTGCGGCCTGTGGCAATGTTGCCTCACCCAATTTGGTGCTGACTGTATACCCCTTTATTCTGCGCGGCGTAAGCTTGTTAGGTGTGGATGCCGCCAATTGCACTTTGCAAATCCGCCGCGAATTGATCGAAAGGCTGGCAGGCCCTTGGCGGCTAACGCTCCCGGATGATCTGGTGACTGCCACCGGCCTAGTGGGGCTTTCCAAAGAGATTGACCGCACGCTCCAAGGGCAACAAGTTGGACGTGTTGTTGTTGATCTCTGGCCCGAATCCTCTAGTCCGGATCAACGCGGAGTGCACCGTGATTGAACAAGACGAGCGTCATGCGACGCTCATCTACAATCCAATGGCAGGCTTCTGGGATTGGAGTGCCATTATTGGCAAAGTCGCGCGCTTCTGGGCCAAGGAAGGCTGGACGCTACATATTGAGTCTACGCGCCACACAGGTCATGCAACCGAACTGGCGCGCATCGCTGCCGCCGCCGGTCACCGGCTTGTCTTTGCTGCCGGAGGTGATGGCACGCTAAACGAAATCGTCAACGGGTTAGTCGGTACGGCATCGGTGATGGCCCCCATGCCCATCGGCACTGCCAACTCCTTTGCCAAAGAGCTAGGCTTGCCTCGCCCCAACGTCCTCTATCCTGACTATTTATTGGATGTTTCCAAGGCTCTCCTACATGGACGGGTTCAGGCAATGGACGTAGGCTATGTGGAACCTCAAGGAGATCAGCCAGGACGCTATTGGATGCTCTGGGCAAGCACTGGCATTGACGGCTTCGTGGTCAATCAGATCGAACCTCGTCCTCGTTGGTTCAAACGTCTCGGTCCCGCAGGCTATCTGGCACGCGCCTTGTCTTTTCTTCCGGCGTTTGAAGGTGTCCAGGCAACCGTCACCGTAGATGACCAGACACTAGAAGGCGACTTCCTGCTCCTCAATGTCAGCAACTGCCGCATGTGGCTCGGTGGTGAATTGCGCCTCAATCAAGAAGCAGTGTTGGATGATGGGGTCTTTGAATTATGGCTCTTTCGCGGCAAACATTGGCCGCGTCTCTTTAGCTATGGACTGGAGATTACACGCAAAGAGCATCTTAATAACCCGAATGTAACTGTGTTGCGTGCGCAACGGGTACGCATCGCCACAACCCCTGCGATGCCCTATCATCTTGATGGCGAACCAGCCGGAGAAACGCCATTTATGACCAGTTTGCGCTCAGGAGCCTTGTTTATCTTGGCACCAGACACCACACCAACGTGATTGTTCACGTTGCCAGGGCAGCCGCTGGCTCTCTAGCCATCATCCTTCTATACGATCCATCTAACTAATACATCATCGTCATCCCTGGAAAGTCAAAGATTCCCATGCAAGAACCGTGGCAGTGGGCAGTTGCTGCCCTCGCCGCCTATTCAGTTGGCCTCTCCAAGACGGGCATCCCCGGTCTCGGCGTTCTCGCGGTGGCCCTCTTTGCCAGCGTCCTCCCTGCCCGCGAATCTACGGGTATTGTCCTGATTGTCTTGATTGCTGCGGATATTGTCTCGGTCCTCGCCTACCGCCGCCAAGCTAGTTGGCCCCATCTCTGGCGCATTATGCCTTGGGCTGCCATTGGTATTGTCGCCGGCTGGTTGATCATGGGGCGCATCGATAGCCTGACCACCCAGCGACTTATCGGCGGCATTCTCTCCCTCATCGTCATCATCCAAGTAGCACGCAAATGGCAGGGGCGCAAAGCTCTCGCCACCGGTACGCAACAAACCACCGTGGACCCTCCTGACGAGGAGAAACGTCCGCATCCGATCTTGGCCCCTCTCGCCGGAATCAGCGCAGGCATTACCACCATGATCGCCAATGCCGCCGGACCGATCATGGTTCTTTATCTGCTGGCAATGGGTCTGCCCAAAATGGTCTTTATGGGTACGAGTGCTTGGTACTTCTTTATTCTCAATCTCTTCAAAATTCCTTTTAGCGCCAACCTGGGGCTGATCAATTTGGACTCGCTGCGCCAGAGCCTCTTGCTGGCTCCCTTTGCAATGGCGGGTGCTGTCACCGGACGCTTGATCATCCGCTTCATTGACCAAGCTCTCTTCGAGTGGCTGGCCCTGGTGCTAACCCTGGTGGCAGGTGTGCGTTTGCTCTTTGGCTAACGGGCTTATAGACGGTTTCCTACGCTTACAGTAAGGTATAGTTGTGGTAAAGGATAGTTATAGTAAAGTACAGCAAAGACAGCAAGAGATATACACGGATTTTTGTGATGCCCCCATCATATAAACATTGGTGGTGACAAGTGCAACAAACGCTGTATAATAGCGTTACACAAGTAGTGAATGGATAGTACCCTTGCTATCCATTCACCACCCAACGCTTGCCCGATTCCCGTACCCTCCACTCCACTGATGCCAAGGAGCAACCTATGTATCCCCATCGGACGTCAGTCTCGCTGTCTGCCTATCTGGCGCTTACCGTCGCGTTCTCTCTATTGGCGCTGCTCTGGCTTACTCAATCCATTC
>CAMPHP010000656.1 GCA_946885925.1 uncultured Litorilinea sp. | reverse complement strand
TCAGCACGGGGTCCAAAATAGAGCGAGGGCGGCACGAAATTGCCATTCACCTCGTCAGCAGGGGTCAGGTAGAATTGGGTTCCTGGGACAATGGCGTCAATGCCAAATGAGTAGAGCAGACCGCTGAGTGTGCCAAAGCCCTCTCCTGCTTCTGGAGCTATTGTCTCGGCGGCAAGCGCGATCGCCTCGTCCTCTGTCGCCGGAACGGGTACATCAGATGATTCAGCCGTTAGAGGAGAATCTGGTTGTCCTAAGGGTGATTCAGGCTGTGCGAGGGGCGATTCAGGTGCAGCCAAGGGCGATTCAGATCGGGTATCCTCTACGGCATCAGCTTCTTCTGCCGGTGTAGCAGAGGCTTCTTCCGTGGCGGCGACCGTTGGGGCTGCCTCGGCAGGTGCGGCTGGACTGCTACCACAAGCGGTTAAGATGGCTACCGTAACGAGCAGCAGCGCAATCCGTCCCCACTGCTGAAAACTGCTATCTACACGGATCTTCGTAGTTGTCTTCATCTCTGGATTACTAGCTCTATTCCTGTCACTATGACGAACTGTATTCATGGTCTATCCTCAATTTCCATTGTATCTGCCTTTCCTGCATCTCTTGCAACATTGCAAGTCACCCGGCAAGACATTCTAACAAGAGATTGTGTCTGGACAAAGATCACCGTCCTGGTTAGGGCAACTTAGCGGGCGAAGAAGAAGCTTGAGCAAGAAGCCTAGAAAAGAAGACGGGTCAGCCTGACGTTCGATTCAACGTAGACTGACCCATCTTTAGTTCCTTATCAAGTGTTGACGCTAATCCATCACCACCGATTTAGCCATTGCCAAACTCGATTACTGAGCTACCGACACCGTGAAGGCGTTGTGTGCCATAAAGGCGTCGCCACCCAAGTTCAAGAAGTCCAACTGGACAAAGGCATCAATCGGTTGGTCCTTGGAGGTAACGGTCAGTGTACCAAAGCAGCCATCGTTTAGTTGCGCTACTGAGTTCGGACCGTCGGCAATACGATGGTTTTGGATGAGACTACTACCAGCCGGGATCGTTGCATCGAAGCTCGCAGTACAATTGGCAGGGGCACCATCACCAGCCTGATAGTTAAGTGTCACATTGGCAACCCCACTAGCACTCAAGTTCTGGATGGTGACAGCCGAAGCAAAGCTGTTGGCGAGACGCTTGGCATACAGAGGAATCACCACCTGTTTGCTGGCTCCGGTGCCCAAGATACCCTCGTAAGCACCTGCACGTGAGCCGTTGACGAAGCGCAACTGCACGAACATAGCAGTGTCATAGGAACCGGTATTGACCACACACGAACCATACCAGCCTTCCGGGAAAGTTCCGGTGTCGGTCACGGGGTTGAAGAAGACCGAGGCCGAAGGACCAACCGCAGCCGGGTTGCTAGTAGTGATCGTGGCTTGGCCAGGAGCACTCGGATCCTTGGTGCAGGTCAAGGTGATAGCGCCAGCAGGAATTGAGCCAGCGGTAACATTCTGAACCGAAATTGGCGAGCTCAGGCTGTTTGCCAAGCGAGAAGTGAAGAGCGGTGCATACCACTGGCGACCAACGCTTGTGAAGGCGTTAAAGGTCTGCATGGCATCCGGGCCTGTGAAGAAGTTGGAAACAACTGCAACCTCACCACCAGCGGTGGTCGAGCGGACAGAAGCCGAACCAAACCAACCTTCAGGCACGCCACCTTCAGTGTCTAGGTCATATTCTACCGAGGCATTCGGAGCAATGTTATTAAAGGTTTTGGTTAAGGTCGTGCTGCCATCGGTGCTGTTGATCAACTGTACTTCAACATTGATCTGGATGCTGCTGGCATTCTGAATAATGATCTGGCTGTTGGTGAGACCACTAGCAGAATTACCGCGGCGGCTGACCAGAGGCACATTCGCTTGGGCTGCACCTTCACTCACACCTACATAAGCACCACTGGTGGGTGTTTGTTCGCGAGCTTGGATCTGCACGACAGCACCCACAGGGCCGTCGGTGCTGACCACAACCGAACCGCTACCCGCCGGGAGGGATGCATCTTCATACTGGCGGCGAATGAGTTGGGCACCTAGCGAATTCAGGGTGAAGTTCTCGGACGGACGCCATGTGCCGCCTGCTTCACCACCCAGAACATACTGGATCGTACCGGCATTTGAGCCATTAGCTAAATTGACAAGGGTGAAGTTGCTGCTCAGGTTCTTCGTCGTCGAAGCCGCCGAGGCGGACATCACGGCGGAGAGCGCTATCACCGATGTCAGGGCAATTGCTGCTGACTTTCGGAATTTAGAAAACATGTGATTCTCCATTGATTAAAGATTGATTGTCACAATAGCTTGTCACAACCTGTACCTACGACTTACTGTACTGCCTTGTATTCTATTGACTTGCCACAACATAAAGGCGTACCGCGAACGTTGCGTCGCACTACGCTCACCGTACTGCGCTGTGGCTCAGTATAGTAGTTCTATGCGCCGGATCAATAGCCCGGACGGTGTAATTTAGACCCTTTTTGCCTATACCCCATATGGGGTATCCAGCTTACTACCTCTGGTAGATGCCGCTAATTCGGCCTTGCGTTGGCGGTAGAGCAATTCTTCGAGCAGCGTGCGTTGGGTGGCACTAATATCGGCAAGAATCCCCACAACAACAATGAGAAAGCCCACAATCAGCAATGTGCCGCCGATAAGAAGTGACTGGATATGGCGACCTACTCCGGTTTGGAGCGTAATATAAAAATAGAGAAAGCGCGCCAATAAAAAGCCTCCGGCGAGAATGCTAGGTGTTGCTAACAACAGGAATGTACGCAGCGGCTCATAGAGCATGTAGATACGCAGAATAGTAACAGCCTGGCGTTGCACAAAATTCCAGTTGCTTTTGACCAACCGCGACTCGCGCAGGGTAGGGTTGACGACAATAGGAATATGGGCAACGCGCAATCCTTTTTTGCCCGCTTGGATAATCGTCTCTAGCGTATAGCTATAACGGGTCATCACGATTTGGCGCAATGCCGCCTCGCGCGAGAGGGCACGGAAGCCGCTGGTCGCATCGGGGATCTGCGTGCCTGACGCAACACGTACCACCCAACTACCCCAGCGTTGCAGAAGGCGTTTGGTGGGTGAAAAGTGTTCAAGTGTATGGGGCTGCCGGTCCCCCACCACCAAATCAGCCTCTCCACGCAGGATGGGCGCAATCAGATCACCGATTCGATTGCCAGGATATTGATTATCCCCGTCCGTGTTGACAATGATGTCTGCCCCTAAATGAAGCGCGGCATCAATTCCGGTCTGATAAGTGACAGCCAGGCCGCGGTTTGTGCCGTGGCGAACAATATGATGGACACCGAGGCGTTGTGCCACTGCGGCTGTGTCATCGCTGCTACCA
>CAMPHP010000655.1 GCA_946885925.1 uncultured Litorilinea sp. | reverse complement strand
GTCGTTGTCGCCACACGCACAGGCACGCCCTATGCCGCCCAGACCGATGCACAAGGGAACTATACGATTCAAGATGTCCCCCCTGGTCAGTATGTCCCAGCGGCAGTCGCACCCGGTTATGAAGAAACTGTGCCGCATGGATGGCTCGATATTCCCTCCCTGGTCACAGTAGCCGCAGGGAAGCGTGTTACCCTACCACCGATCACCCTCCATCGCCATCAAGCCGACCCGCTCCCTGCACCGCTCCCTTCTGCCGTTAATCTGGTTGAAACTGCCAGTTATACCGCTACCACGCCCTATCCGGAGGGTGGCGCGGCCCAGGTGCATGCCTATCGCTTTGACTATGCCGGAGCGACCATTGACACCCTGCGCCTCTATTTACCGCTCGAAGTGCCCGCCGAGGGCCAACTGCCCATGCTCTTTATGATCTATCCTTCTCCGGTAGATGGTTGGGAGAGCGTCAGCGTGGGCTTTGCTGCCGCAGGCTATGCGTTTGTCGCCATCTCACCTATGGCCGACCGTGCGCTCGAAATCGATGCACATGCCCAGGATGCACGCGTGGGGTTAGCCCTGGCGCGAGGAGGTCATCTCCATCCCGCGATTGCGCCGGATGAGGTCGTCGTACTGGGTGGCAGCTTTAGCAGCCCAATCATGCACCGGCTTATGCGCGACGAGCGCGCCGCCGTGGCAGCATGGATCACTGTCGGTGGCATCAGCAACGCCTTTAGCGGCACAGCCGACTTCTACGCAGGCAAATTACAGATACCCCCCCAATACGAGCTTTTCATTCCCGCACTCGGCGCACCCAATCTCTACCCGCTGACATTCCTGCGCTATTCGCCAGTCTATACGGCGTCTCAACTACCTCCCACCCTCATCATTCATACTGCATCTGATCTCGTCACGCCCATCGATCAAGCCTACCAGTTGGAAGCCGCGCTGAAAGAAACGAATGTGCCTATGCAGGTTTTTTATTACGAGGATGTCAGCCACTATTTACAGATTGGCGATGACCTAACCGAAGCGGGCAAAGAGATGTACAATCTGATCATAGACTTTGCTCAAGAGTATCAATCCTTGCCTCCTGTGCCATGAGCATCCACCCTATAGCGTCCTCGCCTACATCGCCCACTTTACAGGGTGTGGTACACTATAGCAATGTAGCGTACGTACTCTGTACAGTATTCAACTTAAGTAGGTGTTGATCTATGTCCGATACAATCTCGGTTTCGACTCTCCCGTCGATTGACCAAGCGGAATACGCCGCGTTGATCAATGGTGCAGCCTTATTGGCGCGCCCCGATGCAGGCGTATTGCGTCTTACCGACGCCGACCGCCACGACTTTCTCCAGCGCATGACCACCAACAACATGAGCGTTTTGCGCCCTGGTCAAAGCGCAGTCACAGTATTAACAAGCCCAGTAGCTCGGATCCTCTTTGTCTTTACCGTCATCGCTCGTGACGATGACCTGCTCCTGCTGCCCGCACCAGGCCAAAGTCAGGCCCTAGCCCGCCATCTGCGCGGCCAGATCTTTTTTATGGACAAGGTAAAGGTGCACGACCTGGGTGAGCAATTCGCTCGACTCCGCATCATGGGACCACAAGCGGCACAAGTTCTCGCTAAATTGGGGATTGACGCAGCCAGCCTACCAGCCAACAGGTGGGCGACACACGATAGCTTACACGATGACTTAATCGCCGTGGCTCAACCTCAATACGAAGTCCCCGGCTTTGAAATTGTGGTGCAGCGCGAGATCTTGGCAGAAGTCAGTGCCAAGTTGGTGGCTGCGGGTGCACGCGAGATTGATGCGAATGTCTATGATGCCCGCCGCATTGAGTGGGGTCGCCCCGCCACAGGGAGTGAACTTATTGAAGAGTACACCCCCCTAGAGGCCGACCTCGCCTGGGCATGTGCGGAAAACAAGGGCTGTTATACAGGCCAAGAAATTATTGCGCGCCAGATCACCTATGACAAAGTGACCAAAACGCTCGTAGGGCTGCGTAGCACGAAAGCATTGGCGCGCGGCAGCGAAGTCATGGTGAATGGGCGCAATGTGGGCGTCGTTACGAGTGTCACCTATAGCCCTGCCCTTGATGCGCCGATTGCACTAGCAATAGTCAAGCGCCCCCACAACGCACCCGGAACCCTTGTCCAAGTGAATGAGCACGAGGCGACAGTGGTGGCATTCCCTTTTGTAGCTGTATAGGTTTGTAGCTGTATAGGAAGTTAGAATTCGATCATGGAATTAGACGTTGCACCGTTGCAAGGAGCCATTCCCGACCAGGAAGGGACATACCCTCCTGCGACCTGGCGCTTGATCATTGATGATCAACCCCGTTCTGGCGCAGCCAACATGGCGATGGATCAAGCCTTGGCTGAGAGTGCGGCAGCAGGCGAAGCGCCCCCCACCCTACGCTTCTACCGCTGGCAGCCACCAGCAGTCAGCTTGGGTCGCCACCAACCAATTACAGATATCAATGCCGAGGTGGTAGAGCAGCTTGGCTATGAGATTGTACGCCGTCCCACAGGAGGTCGCGCCATCCTCCACACAGACGAGCTTACCTATGCCGTAACCGCTGCAGTTGATGAGCCACGCGTGGCTGGTTCGCTCATGGATGCTTATCTGCGCTTGAGCAATGCGCTGCTCAAAGGATTGCAACGGGTGGGGTTAGCGGCAGACAAGGCCGCGGGCGATGTGCGTGCAGGCCCCAATGTCTCTGCTGCCTGCTTTGAAGTGCCTAGCGCCTATGAGATCACTGCGCATGGACGCAAGCTCATTGGCAGTGCCCAGAGCCGCCGCGCAGGCTATGTCCTCCAACATGGCAGCTTGCCGCTGGTGGGCGATATTGGGCGTCTGGTGGATGTCTTGGCGTTGCCAGATGAGGAGCGAACACGTTTGCGCGCCGAATTGGTCGCGCGTGCCTGTACACTGGCGGAGGCATTAGGTGTCGCAGAGGATGACCCAAACTTAGAATTTGAGCGTGTCGCCCAAGCAATCATCGAGGGCTTTGGGGATCTCCTAAATCTGCAATTCAAACGCGGACAGCCCACAGCAGCCGAGTTGCGGCGCACAGCCGAACTGATCCGCCAACAATATGCTAATTCTGAATGGCTCAACCACCGTTAAAATAGGTACAGACCAAGTTGGGGCTATTCTTGCGAACCTTAACGTAATTGCTGGTTGCATGCCGCTATGGCCGTTGCTATACTAACGCTTGAACTATACCTTCCTCTCAATGAGAGCCTAAAGGGCAAGCGCGGAATTCTCAAGCCGCTCATTGCCCGCTTGCGAAAGAGCTTTAATGTCTCAGTCTGCGAGGCTGACGCCCAAGATGACTTACCGCGAGCGGTGCTAGAAGTAGTCTGTTTGAGTAC
>CAMPHP010000654.1 GCA_946885925.1 uncultured Litorilinea sp. | reverse complement strand
AGCTTCAGCTCTTGATACATTGGTGAGTTGAGCGGTCGCAGCCATGCGCGCCACCTGTCCTGCACAGAGGCTAGTCGGCAACACCAGCCCAACCCGGTCAAGCGTCTGTGTGCCATTGACTCGCCGCGTGGCAAAACTCACGGCAGGACGAGGGCCGCTGGGCGGTAGGACAGGCAAGCTCGCCCCGTTGGGCAGCGGTTGGTTGAGCAGATCAGCCAAGTGGCTGGAATCGGTCTGCCGCCAGTCACGCCAGATCTGCACTTGGGCATGACCCGCCTTTTCCCCTGCACAGCGTTGGCCCGATGCAACCGCCACAACGAGGTCAAGCGACTCCGCACCCAACTCGTCCATCGGCGTGCCATCGAGATAGGCCCCAGCGTTGACATCCATCTCGCGCGAAAGCAGCTTGTAGCGGCGAGTGGTCGTTACCAACTTGATGGTGGGCACGAAGGGGAAATTTGTGATAGAGCCATTACCGGTGGTGAAAAAGATCATGTTACAGCCTGCGCCGATCTGCCCGGCAACACTTTCCAAATCGTTGCCAGGGCTGTCCATAAAGTAGAAGCCCGGTTCGTCCATCGCTTCCGAATAGGCAATCACATGATCCAGGCGAACAGCAGGGTCCTTCTTGTTGGCAGCACCAATTGACTTGAGCACAATGTTGTATAGCCCGCGATACTTGTTGCCGCCCGAAGGATTGCCCTCGGCGCTGTGACCATGCCAGGCGACCCGCTCCTTAAAGGCTTCCACCGTATCAAGAAACTTCTGGGCAGTCGCCACATCACGCACCCGTTGCAGCACATAGGACTCTGCACCAATCAACTCATCTGTCTCGGCTAGGTTGGCAGCACCGCCATAGCGGACGATCTCGCGCGCAATCCAGCCCAAGAGCGGATTGGCCGAAATGCCAGAAAAAGCATCAGAACCACCACATTGCAGCCCGATCTTGAGATTGGAGAGCGGTTCCGGCGTGCGCTCGATCTGGTTGACGAGCGGCAACCACTCACGTACTTGAGCCTCACCCATCTCCAAGTTAGCCTGGAATGCCCCTGTGAGCGAGAGAAAACGATGGGGCAGTTGGTCAATGGCATAGCCATGTTCGTGCAAATAGCTCTCCAACATGCGGTTGGTAACAGGCTCCACACCAAAGTCCACCGCCAATACCGCACCCACGTTGGGGTTGACCATAAAGCCCGCCAATGTGCGCAGCAGTAAATCTAGATTGTTGGGGTGCTCACTGCCTCCTTCGGTATGCGCCACTGCCACAATGCCATCCACATTGGCATAGCCATCAGCCGCACCCTTGAGCCGTTCTTCGAGTTGTTTGACAAAGCTACCCGTGCGCGAGGTTGTACCCAACAGGACGATATAGTTGCGTGTACCCACACCACGACCATCTGCACGACGATAGCCCATAAACGTGCGATCCTCGGCATAGCGCGCAACCTGCTCCACAGGCTGCCAGGAGGCTTCATCAAAAATATAGGGTTCGATGTGATCAGCAAAGTTGGGCATCTCAGGCAGGGTGAAGTCAATGCTGCGCCCGCCCAGCGCTTCCAACATGCCTTCATTGACTACATAGTCACCCGGTTCAATCGAACGTGTGGCATAACCAAAGGGAAGCCCCCAAGAAAGCAATGCTTCCCCAGGCGCAATCGCCTTAACCGCAAAACGATGCCCTTCCAGCATGGTATGGCTAAGCGTATAACGATGCTCACCATCAATGATCTCAGTGCCTGCGTTCAGACGTTGGGTGATGATGGCAACGTTGTCCTCGGGCAAAGGCAAACGGGCGACTTCTTGAAGCGTATAAACTGTGCTCATAGTTCCTCTTATAAACCTACAAATTCTCCAGCAAACGAAGTCAGTGGGGCAATGGGCAAGCTTACGCTTCCCCACATCCTAAACTGACGACAGCATAAGGAGCCAGGTCAATCCACAAAGGGGCCTGCTCCTGGTCAAGTTGAATACTCCCCGCAGAATCGCCCAATGTGCGCATGACAAAGGGTTCGCGCATCCCTTGGACGGTGACTCTTTGATTGGTATCGGTAAGATTGGCAACGAGTGTACATTGTTCGTCACCAACTCTAACGCTCAACGCAGCGACACGCAATGGATCGCTCATGGTAACAGGCAGTACTTGATTACCAGCAAACGGTGCCAGCACGGCCAAAAGATGGTAGACAGGGAACAGCATTGCGGGTTGCGATGGGAATAGATTGGGCAATTCGGAACCTTGCTCAACCTCCATAATGCCACGCCAGCCCGTCGTCTCATAGTAGGTCAGCGACGCGACACCAGCTTGGGCAAGATTGCTCAAGCTCCCCAATGTCCACGCAGCGGCAAAACCTGTAGGCTGCCGCGCATCCACAGCATCGGGCAATGTCCCCGGCTCTGGCTCTGCTTGCGGCCCTGTAGCGTCCGGGTTAAAGCGGGGGCGCAGGGTAATGGGTGAGACGCTGATGGGCAGGTCGCCACTGATAGCACGCGCACTGGCGACCGTCACCGCCTGTGCTGTCATATTTTCCACGAGCGAAAGCATATCAAAGGCGTGAACCTGGGGGTTAATCGAGTAGTTCACGAAATCGAGTGCCTCTACCGGCGGGTGGTTGCGGTTCAGATGGGTGAAGTATAGATCCGTGCCGCCCCCAATCGGTGCACCGGGTGCTAGCGACTCCAACATAGGGCGCGCACGCTTTGCCAATGCAGCCGGTGTTACGGGTTCATCACGCGAGAAAAGGAGCCAGCGCGCCACTTGTGGCTGCGCCTCATTGAACACCTCCTTGAACGCAGAGGAGAGTGCTGCTAGTTCACTGCTTGCATCTTCTCCTACGAATAATGCGACCTCCAAGGCAGTGTTAATCGCAGCCGCATCCTCTTTGGCGTGCGCCAGCCTTGAGCCGATGTCTCGTTGGCTCAAATCTAGATCCACACGCAGATGCCCTAGATTGAGCACACGCAGAGCCTCGGCCTGTTTCTCCGAAAGGCGTTGACCGTGACTGGCGACGCCCAGCCCAATCGGTGGCAGCGTGGCAACAGACGCATCGCCAACGACCACGGTGACAGGCTGCCTTCCTGCATCAGGCTTGACAGCAGGAAGTTGCTTCGAGAGGCGAATATGGATGGCTTGGCGCACGGCAGTACCCGCTTCTACTGTAACTGGATACGGAATGCTCAGCGGGGTGGAGTAGGTCTTAAACGAGGCATCAGTCCAATTGCGCTGATCCTCGGTCTCGAAAATGTCCCCCTCAAAGCGCACCTCAGCCTTCAAGCCGGGTTCAACCTCATGGGTGATAGCGCGCAAATCAAAGAAAGGCTGGTGGGGCGAAATCAGCGTGGGGAATTGGCTGGCGCTCTGACTCCCGTCACTATGTTCCAGGG
>CAMPHP010000653.1 GCA_946885925.1 uncultured Litorilinea sp. | reverse complement strand
GCATAGAAGGGAGCCTAGCGGTTGTTCGTTGCCGCAATGCCTCTGCTATCGTTTTTGATGATTACTTTTTCCTGGTAGGCAAAGTAATTGGATAGAAAGAGAAAAGCCTTGGCCGACCAGACGCCCCCACTTGAACTAGTAATCTTTATGCTCGACAGACAGCCTTATGCGGTCGAGCTTGCCACCGTGCACCGGGTCGTGTATGCTGCTGAGGTGACTCCTCTTCCTCACGCCCCGCCAGTAATCCTTGGCGTGATCAATGTGCATGGGCAACTGATGGCTGTAGTAAATTTGCGCCGCCGGTTTGGCTTGCCAGAGCGAGAAATCGACCTAAGCGATCAATTTGTTATTGTTGACACGCCCACGCGCAGGGTTGCACTTGTGGTTGATGCCGTTATCGGGATTCGCACCGTACCGCGACAGAACATACTCGCTGGCAACGAGATCTCTGCCGAGCTTCACCATGTGCAGGGGATAGCCAAAGTTGCCGGCGATCTGATTTTTATTCAGGATCTAGACCGCTGTCTCTCGTTGCAAGAAGAGAAAATTCTGGATGATGCGCTAGAGCAGAGGGCCAGAGTCACGAATGGCTAGATCGTTGAACGCTTCTCTGCTTTTCCAAGTCAGCAACTATATTGCCGCGCAAATGGGACTGCACTTTCCCGAAGCACGCTGGAATGAGCTTGAACGGGGACTTGTCTCGGCTGCACACATGTTTGGTTTCTCTAATGCGCAATCGTTCGCCCATTGGCTGCTCTCTGCACCACTCACCCAAGACCAGATCGGCGGGCTGGCGCGTTATCTCACAGTTGGTGAGACTTATTTCTTGCGGGATAAGCGGGTATTTGATGTGCTACGCTGCCAGATCCTGCCTGAACTCATTGCCAGACGTAGTGGCGAGATGCGTTATTTACGCATCTGGAGTGCAGGCTGCTGTACTGGGGAAGAAGCTTATTCGATTGCTATCCTGTTAAACCAGTTGATCCCCGACTGGAAGGAATGGATGATAACGATTTTAGCCACCGATATCAACCCGCACTTCCTCCACAAAGCAATTGAAGGTCACTATGGGGAATGGTCGTTCCGTGATGTTCCACACCACGTCAAGGAACGTTATTTTACGCGCACCAAGATGGGACGCTATGAGATAGCACCCTCGATCAAGCAGCGGGTGAAGTTTAGCTTTCTCAACCTAGCTAGCGAGGACTATCCTTCATTGACCAATCATACCAATGCAATGGATCTTATCTTCTGTCGTAATGTGTTGATGTACTTCTCACCAGAGCAGGCTAAGAAGGTCGTCCGCAATCTTTATAATTCACTTGAGGAGGGCGGTTGGCTCATTGTCGGTGCGGGTGAGTCCTCTCAGGCCCTTTTTTCTGATTTTACAGTGATCCAGTTTCCCGGTCTCCTTCTCTATCAAAAGAACAGTCAGAAGAGCCAACAGTATTACCAAAAGAGCCAGCCACAGATCTCGCCACTTCCGCCGCAAAATGCGCCTCTCGCTCGTAGGACGGGTGAACTCACTGCTAACGCTAATGAGACAAGGAGCCTGCTACCTCTAGGGCTGAATGCAAAACTTTGTATGAACAGGGTCGCTATGCTCTGGCGGAAGCACAAGCGCGCCTGTTCTTGTCAGAGCATCCGCATGACGTTGTTGTGCTGAGTTTAATGGCGCGTATCTATGCCAACCAGGGCAAGCTGGACGAGGCACTGGTTTGGTGCGAACGCGCCATTGCCGCCAACCGTCTTAATGCTGGCGGTTATTATCTCTTTGCCACCATTCAAGAAGAACGTGGCGAGGTGGGTGAGGCGATCAAGGCGTTACGGCGTGCCCTCTATCTTGAGCCAGATTTCGTGCTCGCCCATTTTGCGTTGGGTTCGCTTTCACGACGGCAGGGTAAGCAAAGTGAAGCTGAGAAACATTTTGCCAATATGCTTTGGCTGTTGAGTTCGTATCAGCAAGACGATATTTTGCCGGAGTCGGATGGTTTGACAGCAGGCAGACTCATGGAGATGATGCGCTCGGTCTCTTTTGCAAGAAATGTCCCCTCCAAGAACTAGCACGATGAGATAGAACTGGTAGGATAAAGCTCATGAAACAGGAGGATAGAAAGGATGATGCGCCTCAAGCTACAAACTGGAATGCGCTCTCCCGGCGTCTGAGGATTGCCCGCCGCAATCTTGAGCAAGCGGCAGAGCTTGCGCCTGGACAAAAGCAAGCGATTCTAAAAGCAAGAGCCAAACTCTTGGCGCGGGAACTGGTGTCACCAGAGGCTCACATGCCCCGGTTGGAAGTTGTAGAATTCCGGCTGGCTCATGAGACTTATGGGGTTGAATCGCGTTATATACGTGAGGTCTACCCCCTGAAAGAGCTACACCCGTTGCCTTGTACGCCGCCCTTTGTGTTGGGACTTGCCAATGTGCGCGGCCAATTGTTGTCGGTCATCGATCTAAAGAAGTTCTTTGACCTACCGGCAACAGGGTTGGCGAGCTATAGCCAGGCCATTATTCTTTACAATGAAACGATGGAATTTGGCATTTTGGCAGACGCTGTTCTGGATGTGCGCCACATCGTGCGCCAGACGCTACAGCCATCATTACCCACGTTGACGGGAATTGGCGAGGAGTTTTTGCTTGGAATTACACCTAAGCGAGCAATCATCTTGGATGCAGAGAAACTACTGTCTAGCCCTGAAATGATTATTTATGAAGAGGTAGAAACTTAATGTCCACCTTACATGCTGTCAAATGATCGGGGAGTCCATGCTCAGTATGCACATCCAATCGCGCAATGCTGCACTGGAGACGAAAGCCCGTATCGTCTCAGTGATCAGTGGTGGGACAGCTGTCGTTATGTTGCTGTTCTTCCTTGTGGCCCTGTTCTATAGCTCTTCTCTGGAAGCTGACCTCATTGTGGGCAGTTTACTGCTCGTTGCCGCAGCTGCCTGGGTGCTCAACCAACGCAGCTATACGATCTTGGCAGCTTGGTTGTTTCTAGGCGGCTATAGCATTTTTATGATTGCCTCCATGTTTGTAATTCCGAGCGTTGCCAACATCTCTCCCTATTTTCTGGGCGTAGCCGTGGTGTTGAGTGGCTTGTTGATCGGCCCGCTCGTACCCTTTGCGCTGGCGGCAATCGGTACTGTGGCAATGGTGCTGTTGAGCAGTATGGCCTCTATGTCGCCAACGGCTGACAACGCAACTATTTGGATTCTGTCTATGCTGGTTCCCTCCGTCTTTTTGTTTCTGATGGCAACGGTCTCCTGGTTGTACGGTTCTCAAACTGAGCGGATGATTGCAAACTTGCGAGGAATTGCAGATGAGACCCGCCAAGGTGTAAATATTCTTGGGGGATCGGCCAGTGAAATCCTCGCCGTGACTGCACAA
>CAMPHP010000652.1 GCA_946885925.1 uncultured Litorilinea sp. | reverse complement strand
CAAACCAGGTCGCGTAATCCTGGATCGGGGTATACCAACCCCACACCACCGAACTCAAAGGCAAAACCTACAGCCCAATAACCAAGGCTTGCAAGCCCAATGGCTGCCAGCCCTCCTAACGCCGCATCCCAAGCACGAGCCGGCTCCAGCCCGGCTACGCCAACCAGGATAAAGCCTGCTGGAACCAGCAGACCAAGTGCGGCCATAATCAAGAACCAATACGAAGGCAGGGTTGTCGAGTCACTGAGAACATTGCTCATAGGCGCATTCCCTGTCGGAACCGCTGTGGGGACAGCGTTTTGGGCCAAGAGGGGACTTGGCCAGAAGAGGAGCGCCGCAAAACATGCACTTACCGCCAGCCAACTCAACCAACGGGGGACCCGTACACGGAGTTTTGTCTGGTGTATCATCGGTAGCCTATGCACAGTTATGGAATAGATTGATATATAGACTTCCCTCCATCTACCTGTCTGAATGGTCACGTATAATACCGCAATGCCAGGAGAATCCAAAAGTCATGGTAGACTAATGCCCTATGCTGCACTGGACCGTGACCTCTGTGCGCCGTTTTGCCCTTCACTGGCTATCCTGGCTGGTGGGCATTGGTGCATTCCTTCTCTACGCTTATACGGCTGCGCCAGGCATTGTCACCTTCTTTGACGATACCCTGGAATTTCAAACCGTTGCGCCAACCTTTGGCATCGCCCACCCTACAGGTTATCCGCTTTACACAATCGTAGGGGGTCTCTGGACGCGCCTGCTTCCCTTTGGCACTTGGGCAGGACGGCTCAATCTCTTTAGCGCGCTCTGTGCGGCCATAACCGTCGGCCTGCTCGTCGCGGTGGGCAGCCGCCTATGCCCGCAACGCAACGGTGCGCCGAATCTGTGGGCAGGTGGCGCGGCGGCAGTGACGTATGCTCTTGGGCCAGTCTGGTGGAGTCAAGCGACAGTAGCGGAGGTCTATCCGTTGCATGGATGCTTTGTCGCGGCGATCCTCGCCACGACCATCGGCATCAACCAAACCTGGCAAAATGGAGCAATGTCACCGCGCTTCAACCGGCGTATGACCCTCTTGTGCTTGCTCTTTGGCCTAGGTCTGGCCCACCACCGTACCATATTGTTGTTGGCCCCACCCGTAGCGCTCTATCTGCTTTGGAGCGTGTCAGGGATTTGGCGACCACACCGTACATGGTGGCGATGGGGTGCAGCACTGCTACTTCCCCTGATTTTATACCTATATATTCCCCTACGCGCGGCCACAGGCATACGGGATCTCAACGGTAGTTATTTGCCAGGGTGGGATGGCTTTTGGAATCATGTCTTGGCGCGTGATTACAATGCCTTTTTTGCCAACAATCCCCTCGCTACAGGGCTTACCCCTACCCAATGGTTTGATCTGATCCATCGCCAGTTAGGGTGGACAGCTTTGGTGCTTGCTCTGCTTGGTTTGGCGTGGCTGGTGGATCGTCGTGGGCGTCCGGCACGTGCCTGGTGGTTGGTGCTGGGTGTGTTGGGAATGAACTTGCTCTTCGCCATTCTCTATCGTGTCCCCGACCCGGAGGTCTTTCTGCTCCCGACCCTCCTCGGCATGGCGCTTTTCAGTGGAGGGGGTGTGGGCTTGATGGCGCGCCTACTGCCCACCTCTGGCGCAACCCTGCTTTCAGCCATCCTGGTGATACTTCTCCTTGTGGCCCCATTCGGGCGTGGTCCGGCAGCGAACCGCCGCCACGATTGGTCTGCCCATGACCAGGCGCGCCGCATCGCCCAGGCTGATTTCCCTCCAAACAGTCAGGTCATCGGACTAGAAGGCGAAATGACTGCCCTGCGCTATATGCAAGCAGCAGAGAATCTAGGCACAAATGCGACGCCCATCTCTGCTAACCAGCCCGAACAACGCCGCTTATTGGTGGATGAGCGCATGGCGCGCGGACTGCCACTTTATCTCACGCGTGAATTAGCAGGCATTGAGGAACTTTATAGCTTTAGTGGCGAGGCCGACTTGGTGCGTGTTTGGCCGCGCGGCCAATCGCAGGTGAGCCTGCCACCATCCAACCCCCTCACCACACCCTTGCTGTTGGGGGATAATCGTATACAAATCGAAGGTTATAGCCTGCAACCCATCGGGGGTCTTGCCCAACCGGCCCAGGAATTAACCTTGTATTGGCGCTTGCTCTCCCCCACCGACCAAGTGATAAAACTCTCGCTGCGTCTCCAAGATGCCACAGGGGCACCAATCCAGTGGCCTGATGGCAGAGATGCCATTGAGGATCGTTTTCCGCTACACCAACTCGCGCTCACTACGCAGTGGCTGCCCGGTGAACTCGTCAAAGATGTCCACACAATCCTACTTCCACCCGCTGCACAAGAAGAATCTGCAATTTTGCTTGTTATTATTTACGATAGTGCCACAGCTTTGGAGCTAGGCCGTATCGAAATTATGTTCTAGTCGTCACCAAAAGAAGATAGACAAAGCAGGAGAGGAAACAAGACGAAAGCAGGGAAAGAGTAAGTAAAGAGTAAGATAAAAGATAAGATAAAAAGCAGGATAAAGTGTACCAAGAGTACTATCCACTGCGTCCATCGGGATACATTGGGATATAGTAATGAAGTACACGAATGAGTTTGTCAATGTACACGAAGCGTGCCATACTAGCCGATGTTTGCGCACAAACCAGGCTGTTTTTCTGGTGACGAGTTATCTGGACTACAAGGATTTGGACAACATCGCAGATACGTAACTCTTCCATGTGGCGCACTTCTGAGGACGCGTTAGCCTCGTCTCAGCCGTGTCACATATTAAATCGACAACGAACAAACTTAACAAAGAGGTATCAACACAATGCAAATCACTCGTATGCGAACCACGAACCAACGAATCACCTCTCGTCCCTTGGTACTAATAGGCCTTGTAATCGGCTTACTAGCCCTGGCCGCCTGTCAGCCCGTGCGCGATCCTGCGGTCGTTGCTGCCGAGCGGACAGCCATTGCATCAGGCGCGCCTCTCCCGGCTACTACTGAAACGCCAGAGGCGAGCGCTAGTGATGCTTTAGGTGTTGGCCCGGCCATGGCAACGGTCTCCACCCGCTCACTGCGCGTGCGCTCACTTCCCACAGATGATTCCGAGGTCGTCGCCGCAGTAGACGAGGGCGACACCTTCCCTGTCACTGCCATTAGCTCCGATGGTGAATGGATTCAGATCGCGATCGAAGAATCACCCGATGGTCTTGGCTGGATCTCTGCCGAATTTGTGACCCTGCAAGGCGATATCACCAACATCGAGATCGTCGAGGTTGCTGCTGCTACAGAGGAAGCTACAGGAGAAGCGACAGAAGAAGCAACAGCAGAGACAACTGAGGTAGCCACAGAGGAGGCAACCGAAGAAGCAACCGTTGAG
>CAMPHP010000651.1 GCA_946885925.1 uncultured Litorilinea sp. | reverse complement strand
CATCTCTACTTCCCATGTTACATTTGGCCGTGGTCCAACCACGCTCATCTCCCCACGGAGGACATTCCAGATTTGGGGTAGCTCATCTAGGCTTGTCTTGCGCAAGAAGCGGCCTACCCGTGTAATATGTGCCGAATGCGCCGGTTTGAAGGTAACCGTTCCACTCGCATCGGTGGTAGGCGTGACCCTGCCGGTCACATATTGAGCCATATAGGCTCGATCTGCATCGCTGTTGTACGATGCCGACATGGTACGAAACTTGACCATGCGGAAAACGCGCCCGTTCTTGCCCACTCGCTCCTGTAGATAGAGAACGTTGCCTGGTGAATCCAATGCAACCAGGAGGGCGATTAGGAGTAAGATGGGGAGCAGAAATACCAGCGCCATCAGACACACAAAGAGGTCAAAAGCTCGTTTCGACATTCGATAGAGTCGTGGAGAGCTTACTCTGTCAGATTGAAGATAGACTCCTACGGATTCAGACATTTGCATCACCTCTTACATGGAACCATTGCTGTCCATCTTAGGTTGGAATATGAGTCTCTGAGTAAAGCAATTTCACTGTCATAGAGGCTGCCGAATCGGCCATTGCACACGCCAGAGACATCGCCGCATAGCCATCGTGACCATTGGCAACCAGAGAGCCACTGCCTTGAATCTTTGCAATGAACGCCTCTAATTCAGCACGCAGAGGCTCTCGTTTGTGAATGGCAAACTTGGTAACAGATCCCTCGGATACGCCACGCAACAGGTGCATCGCTGCCCAGTCGTCGCCGTTGGCCTCGGCGTTCTCGAAGAAGTGGAGATCTTGCGTGATGTAATCAACTCTATACATGCCGCGCTCACCAGTCACATAGACCTCTCGTATTTTTGCTGGGGTCAGCCAGTTGATTTCAAGCGTGCCCAACGTACCATCTTCAAAGCGCAACATTCCGGCAAAGAGATCTTCGTGGACTGGATGCAATTCGCGCCTGGTTTCTGCATAGACGCGGACCGCTTCACTACCTGTTAAGTAACGCATAATGTCTAGGTCATGCGTCGCCAGATCCATGACCACGCCTACGTCATGAACACGGGTGGGAAAGGGGCCGAGACGCCGCGTATGTATCTGAAAGACGCGCCCCAACTTTCCGGCGGTGAGCTGACGCTTGAGTTCGGTGATCGCCGGGTTATAGCGCTCGATATGCCCGACCATGAGGACGCGTTCTAACTGTGCTGCGGTCTCGATCAACTCGCGGGCGTGTTCCAAGCTAGCCGCCAAGGGTTTCTCGACAAGAACATGGCACCCAGCTTCCAGGCAGTCGCGCGTGACCGTATAGTGCATGACGGTGGGTACAACGATTGAAACTGCCTGTGGTTGCTCGCGTTCTAGCATCTCAAGGTAATTGTCATAGGCAGGCACATGGTAAGGCTTGCTGACGCTTTCCGCTTTGGCTTGGTCTTTGTCCACGATAGCCACGAGCTCAACATCGGGCATTTCCCGGTAGACACGAACATGATTCGCGCCCATGGCTCCTGTTCCGATCACTGCAACGCGTGTCATAATTTGTTTACCTCGGTCACAATCTTATCTAGCTCCTCATGCGAAAGCTGAGGGTGTACTGGCAAGGAGAGGACTTCCTGTGCCATCTGCTCCGCCACAGGCAAAGTCACTTCGCCAAGGATCGTCTTCAGATAAGATTGTTTGTGTGCAGGTACGGGATAGTAAACTCCAGTGCCAATACCGGCTTCATTGAGCTGCATCATTGCCTCGTCGCGCACGCGGTCGCCATTGATGCGTACCGTGTATTGATGCCAAGCGTGTCCGTAACCTGGACGCGTACAAGGCGTAATCACTGATCTGATATTTGCGTTGAGGTAGGCCGCGTTGCTATTGCGCTTGGTCATAATTTCGGAAATGCGGTCAAGTTGGACTAACCCGATTGCCGCCTGGAGATCCATCATACGCAGATTGAATCCTACTCCGTCGTGGTAATAGCGCCGGCTCATGCCGTGATTGCGCAGCAAGCGGCATTGGTTAGCGACCTCATCGTCGTTCGTTGTGATCATGCCGCCTTCGCCAGTCATGATATTCTTGGTGGCGTAGAGGCTGAATGTCCCCGTCCCGAAGCTCCCCGCATAGGCTCCTTGATAGCTCGCCAGCAGCGATTGGCAGGCGTCTTCTATGATGAGCAGACCGTGCTTGTCTGCGATATTTTGCAACCTGCTCATGTTGCACATATGGCCGTAGAGATGCACAGGCAGAATCGCCCTTGTGCGCTTTGTAACTGCCTGCTCCACTTGCTCTGGATCGATGTTGAAAGTCTCTTGTTCAATGTCAACCAAGACCGGCATAGCTCCTGTGAGGAGAATGGCGTTAATGGTCGCCATGAACGTGAATGGCGTCGTAATTACCTCGTCGCCAGGACCGATGCCATTGGCAAGTAGAGCGAGATGTAGCGCCGCGGTTCCGGAAGAGACCGCCACGGCATGTTTCACCTGGCATAATGCTGCAAACCGCTCTTCAAAGGCTTGGGTGCGTGGTCCCTGGCTTAACATGCCGGATTCTAGGACCTCAAGCACTGCTGCCTTTTCTTCTTCACCAATGTAGGGCTTCGAGATTGCGATCAAGTGTAGCCTCCGCGAATTCATATTGGGCAGAGCAAACAGGACATCTGTACTTTGGTTGCTCGTAAGATGAGAGTTTTGCACCGCACGCACAAACATAACCCACCTGTCTAGCTGGATTGCCTACCACGAGGGCATAGGCCGGTACATCCTTGGTGACAACCGCACCAGCCCCAACCATCGCGAATTCCCCGATTGTGACATCCGGTAGGATGATCGATCCCGCTCCAATGGCGGCCCCTTTGCATATGCGGATGGAGCCAACTTCCCAATCGGCAGCGGTCTTGAGGCTGCCATCCCTTGTGATGGCTCGCGGCCGCTTGTCGTTTGTAAATATGGCCCCAGGTCCAATGAAGACACCGGTCTCGATGGTCGTACCGTGATAGAGTAGGGCACCATTCTGGATTTTGACGTTGTCACCTACCTGTACAGTGGCGTCGATATAGACATCCTTGCCGACAATGCAGCCTTTGCCGAGGTGCACATGTTCGCGGATCTGGGCGTTGTTCCAAATTTGGCTTCCTGCTTCGATTACAGCTAAGTCTGATACTTCGGCTGTCGGATGGATGCGAACATCAGCAATTTGGCGCATGGTAGTCTCTCTTGATCTGCTGTAGTCTGAATTGCCGTATTCAATATGCATCAGGTGTTCGCCTGACTCGGTTTAGCGACTTGGTCGCGCAAGTTGGAATGACCCTTGTTTCCTAAGGTAGAGAGTATTCAATATGCAGGAGTGGTGCCCCGGCTTGGTCACCATTCCAGGCTTCGGCAACTCGTTCACCTGTGCCGG
>CAMPHP010000650.1 GCA_946885925.1 uncultured Litorilinea sp. | reverse complement strand
GGGTGGGGTTGATTACGCGTTGAAGCGCTCCCAGGCGCGCTGCAATTCCTGGTTCATCACTTCTGCCGCCTCTGTCACGACTGGCTCGATCGGTTCTCCGTCAAAGAAAGCACGCTGCAAAATTGGCGTAAAGGCATCAGCAATGATCTGGACTTCGTAATAGGTCATGTGAACCTTGCGCGAATCTTCAACCACATTTTGCAGGGCTTTGGGGCGGTTCTCCGGTGGGGTTTCGACATACCAAGCTTCAGCGGCATCCGGGATACAGGGAGGTACGACATAGTTCAAATCGGCGAACGTCTGCTGCCCTTCGCTGCTCGCCAAGAACGAAACAAGATCCCATGCCAGATCGGGATTCTGGGTGGCGCTAAAGGCCCACCAGCCATCCGACTCCAGGCTGGTCGTGCGCTTGCCTGTCTGCGGGTGCTTGGGCATCATCGCTACGTCCCACTCAAAGTCAGTAATGGTTACAAAGTCTGCAATCCACCAGACGCCATCAAAATACATGGCGTTTTGTCCGGACATGAAAGGATTCACCTGTGGTGAAGGATTTGGCCGAGCGGCGACCTGATGGGTATAGATCAAGTCCCATACCCATTTATACGCGCTCATCGTAGCTTCTGAATCGAGTGCGGTTGCGCTAAGGTCAGGCGTGGTAAATTCGCCTCCCGCGGCATAGATAAAATTGCCACGAAGCAGTGTTCCCAGTCCTGGTGCAGCAACACCCCATTTGTCAGCCTCTGGATCCGTAATTGCTTGGGCAGCGGCAACCAGGTCATCCCAAGTCCAATCGTCGGTAGGATATTCCACACCCGCCTCATCAAACATTGTCTTGTTATAGACAAAGATAAAGCCTTGCCCATCGCTGGGAAGCCCGTACATAGTGCCATCCTCGCCGCCACTGTCGAAGTCCCCTTCACGCCAGCGATATTGTGCCACCGCGGCGGGAATCATCTGCTCAAGGTCAAAGCCATCGCGGTCGATAAATTCGCTGAGTGGCAGCAATGTACCTGTCTTGGCATAGGAGACAGTTCGCCCATAGTCCGCTATGCCTACATCTGGCGACGTACCTGCCGCAATCTGCGTTTGGAGTTTGGTCCAGTAGTCTTCAGCTACAAACTGCCCTTCAACCTCGACCCCCGGCGTGCGCTCCTTCCACATGTCAATTACTTCGTTCATTGACGCTTCGTATCCCGACCATGTGTAGCTGGAAAAGACCAAATTTGCAGTCTCCGCAGTCCCACTCGCTGCGCTGCTGCCAGCGGGCGCGGTAGCAGGCATACACGCCGCGGCCAACAAACCTACAGCACTCGTCCCAGCCACTTGCAAGAACATTCGCCGACTGATACCACTGGACATAGAACCCTCCTATTGGGTCAATCTCTATATTCTCTTTTGACAGTGCGATTGCAACGAAAACGCCAGCAAAATGATTCTATGATTGTAGGTGATGGATATCGCTAAGGGAACAGCCTTATCGCTGCACAGGAGTATGCAAAAAGATTATGCACAATAGCCGCACAAGGTCGAGCGATGTGATAGAAGCGTATGCGCTGTCACGAGTGGCAGCGGCAAGAATATTTCTTTGGAGAGTCAAGCAGCGTGGCGGTATCAGCAAGTGCAGTACGGCGACCTGGGTATTGCCACGTAACTGCTATCGATCATTTGATGAATTTTGAGCTATGAATCACGGCCAGTATTTTCGATGTAAAGCACTGGCGAATCTTAAGCATCTTTGGAAGAAATTACTTGCCGCAGAGGAGGTAGCGAACAAGTTTTATAAGGCTTGTGCTGTCCAGTATCTTGTGCTGTCCAGTATATGGTATACCAGGCGACAATTTCAATGGTATATCATGTATTGGGTCCTGTCAATCCCTAATTTTGACTCGTGATCAGCTAGATCTTGGGGATTGACAGGCGGTTTAGGTGCGCGATAATCAAGCTAGAACCCTCTCTTGAGTTTACCCCTCTACAGCCGTCGCAATAGCCCCGTTGGTAGGTACAGACGAAACAGTGGTTACGTCTAATTTGCTGACAGGAGAACAAGCTATGTCAACCGTCCATAACAAAGACCTAGTCCGCCACGCGATGAATGAGCTAGACCACCGTAACCTGGATGGCGTCATTGCGACCTATGCGCCAGGTGCGATCTTTCATGGCTTTGCTCCGGTGATCCTGGATGTCGGTGGCTACCAGCAGATGATGGCTGCTCTATTGGATGCCTTTCCTGATTCTCGATTCCATGTCGATGACATCATTACGGAAGGTGACAAGGTAGCCGTTCGTCATCATATGGAAGGAATCCATCAAGCGCCCTTGCAGGGGATTCCCGCCAGCGGCCAGCATGTCCGTGTTGACGCCATTTCAATTTTTCGAATAAAGGACGAGCAGATTGCCGAGACCTGGCTGAGCGCTGACTTTCTCGGCCTGATGCAACAGGTTGGTGCAGTCCCTATATCGGCGCAATCGTGAACTCTGTGTTCATACGTGTTCTATAGGGAGCAGAAAAGAATCTCACGCAGGACCGCGGAGCGCGGAGAATGATTGACATGCCTCCCTGCTCGACGGCTTTGCCTCTTTGCGTAACATGAGATAGGTACCGTTTCAGGAGGTAGGAGTTCTCTGGGCTTCAGAAGATAGCCAGAAGGAGCGAAACGATGGAAATTGAAGAGAACAAGCGCCTTGCACGGCGAGCGTTTGAGGATCTGTGGAATCAAGGCAAGCTTGACACTGTAACTGATCTATACGATGCCAACCAGGTTTCCTATGGCCTCGGTATGGACGTTCCTGCGGGAGCCGAAGGCATTAAGCAGTTCATCTCGATCTATCGCACGGCCTATCCCGATACTCATTTCACGATTGAAGACCAGATCGCAGAAGATGACAAGGTCGTTACTCGCTGGACTGCTGTTGGCAGCCACCAAGGCGAACTAATGGGCATTCCACCGACAGGCAGGCGCGTCACGGTGACGGGAATCACCATCAATCGCATCGTGGGCGGCAAGATCATGGAGACTTGGAACAATTACGATGCATTGGGCCAACTCCAACAACTGGGGGTAGTCCCACCACCAAGCTAGGCTAGCACACACAGATAGTTTACAGATACATCAAGGACGGTCACACCCGCTGATACCTGCAATCAGCGGGTGTTTTTTATGGCTCGACGACCTGGTCGCAGATGGCATTTCTAAATTGAGGTGATCCAAATGCTCTGCGGCTGCGCCAATCCTAGTAACAGGGCATAAAGTGAGCAGTCAATGAATAGACTATGGGCTAGAAAATGCACTACTCACCATTGGATACTCTATCAAGGATGCTCTATGGTGGATACTCTATGAGACGAAGTAGTTACCATCCTTGATTTACTTTACTCCTGCACATGCCGCTCCAAGGTATAG
>CAMPHP010000649.1 GCA_946885925.1 uncultured Litorilinea sp. | reverse complement strand
GTCAGGCATATACTTCCTATGATGAGTTACTAGCCGATCCTGCCGTGGAGTTGGTTGTCGTCTCCTTGCCCAGCTTTCTCCACGCCCCTGCCTCCGTTGCTGCGCTCAAAGCCAACAAGCATGTGGTTTGTGAGAAGCCAATGGCGATTTCTATGGACGAGGCTGACGCAATGGTTGCCGCCGCAGATGCCAGTGACAAAGTCTTTACTGTCTTCCAACAGCGCCGCTATAATCCTGATTTTGTCAAAGTGCGCGAAATCATCAACTCTGGCCTCCTAGGCCGAATTGTGCAGATCCGCATTGCCGAATCCAAGTTCACTCGTCGTTGGGACTGGCAGACCTTGCAAAAGTTTGGTGGCGGCAGCCTCAATAACACAGGTGCGCACTTTCTTGACCAGGCGCTGCAACTCTTTGGCCCCGCAACGCCAGAGGTCTTTTGCCAACTTGACCGCACGCTTACCTTGGGCGACGCAGATGATCATGTAAAACTCGTCTTCAAAGCGCCAGATTCTCCGACGATTGACATCGAGATCAGTAGCTGTGACGCCTTCCCCCCGCCTACCTGGCAAGTCTATGGAACACAGGGCGGTCTCACCGGCAGCACAAAATCATTGCGCTGGAAGTGGATCGTACCATCCGAACTCGAGCCACGCACTCTGGATCTGCGTCCCACCCCCGACCGCAGCTATAACCGTGATTCGTTGCCCTGGCATGAAGATAGTTGGGAGTTCGAAGGCGACCTCAACGAGGCGTATCGTGGCTTCTATTACGACCTCTATGCCACCATCCGCCAAGGCGCTCCCCTTGCCATCACACCAGCGAGTGTTCGCCGTACCATGTGGCTCCAGGAGGAAGCTCACCGGCTTGCTCCCCTCTCGCGCGAATTCGCATGACAGCACTCGCTCAATCATCCAAAGGCATACGGTGAGGACTCTACCATGCACCTGTTGATTACCGGCGGCGACAGCAAACTCGCCCGTCATCTTGCCACAGCCTTAGCCCCCGATGTGGCTATTCGCCTCTTTGACCGTGCATTCTCTGCGCCTCTTCCCGACGTAGAGCAAGTAACAGGCAACCCTTGTGAGCCAACAGATGTTACTGCGGCGTTGGATGGGATTGATGCCATCCTGCATCTAGCACCCTACCTGCTGGGACGAGAACGCGAAGTTGCCCCTGTCACAGCCTTGGACGACACAACCCGCGGCTCGTTTGTCCTGGTCAATGCCGCCCGCGAAGTTGGCGTTGAACGCATCATCCTCGCTAGCACGCTGGACTTATTCGACCGTCTACCTGCTCACTATAAGGTCAACGAGGTCTGGCGACCACGCCCCACCCCTGAACTTGCACAGCTTTGTCCCTGGCTCGCTGAACTATCCATTCGCGAAAATGTGCGGCGCGGCCAACTGCAAGGCATCTGCCTCCGGCTAGGCCAAGTCGTGGATGACACCTATACCAGCAGCCATCCCTATGACCCGCGCTGGGTGCATATTGATGATGTCGTCCAGGCTATCCACCGCGCATTACGCTATGAGCCTGACTACCAGCCCGGCTGGTCTATCTTCCACATCATGGCTCCAGGCCCGCGCAGCAAGATCCGTCACAGCCTTGCCACCAGTGCCAGTGAAGCATTTGGCTACCAACCCGCCCACGACTTCCAGGCACATTGGGGCACAGCGCAGGAGACTTCACAAGGGCGCGATGACCGCCCGTGGCGCGAGATCCTTGCCCCCAAGGGTGTTCCAACTCGCCCCATCTACCGCGTCGTCATTTTCGGCGCGGGTGGGCCAATGGGTGCTGTCACAACTCAGGAACTCTCATCCTCTTATACGCTGCGTGTTACCGATCTGCGCGCCATCAGCGACATTGCCGCCGAAGCAAAGCCTCAGGCTCCCGGTGCGCCGCTGCCTATTCCTCTGGGTGAACCACACGAAAGCTTGCAAGTAGATGTGCGCGATCCAGCCCAGGTGCTGGCCGCTGCAAAGGAAATGGATGCCATCATCAATTGCACCGTCGTGCGCCCTCATCCCGTTGACGCCTTCTTGGTCAATACCATCGGCGCATACAACGTCATGAGTGCCGCTGTGACACACAACATTCGCCGCGTCGTCCATACCGGTCCACTTGTCCAGCATCGCAGGGGAATCGGCGACCATTCGGGCGACTACGATCTTCATGTCGATGCACCGCCCCGGCCCTATGACCAGCTCTACATCCATTCCAAATATCTGGGGACCGAGATTGTTCGTGTCTTTGCCGAGTATTATGGGTTAGAAGTCCCCGCGCTGCTCTTTATGATGCTCTACAACCCAACCCTACCGGTTTCCGATTGGCCCTTTATGATCTCCTGGCCCGATACAGGGCGCGCCCTACGCCGCGCCTTAGAAGTCACCTCATTACCCTCGCCCTTCGAGATGGTAAACATCAGCGCCGACCTTCCCCACGGGCGCTACGACTTCACCAAGGCGCGCACCCTACTCGGTTGGGTGCCGCGCGATGGGCTAGAGGATTTCTGGCAAGAACCTTTCGAGTCCGACAAAGCTGTAGCCAGTTCATCGATTGCCTAATAGACCTAAGCACAATTTACCTAGTACAAAGGGGTATGGAGAATTCACATGACACAAGACCGTTTCCCACTGGCCTATAGCACACTTGGTTGTCCCGACTGGACGTTCGACCATGCCGCGGCCCAGGCTGCCCAGTATGGCTATCAAGCCTTGGAAGTTCGCATCTACAACGGCGACATCATCCCCGCCGATCTCAGCCAATCCGAGCGCACAGCTATCCGCCGCACGCTTGCCCAAAACCAAATCGGCATTGCCGGACTAGGCGCATCCACCCGTTTCGCCTTTCCCGATGCCGAACAACGACAATCCAATCTCGACCAACTTCTACAGTATGTCGAACTCGCTGCCGACCTAGAGGTGCCGCTTGTACGCACCTTTGGCTCGCCAGGAAAGATCGACATCTCCATGCAAGAAGCCATTGACTATGTGGCGGTTGCGCTCAAGGCCGTAGCGCCCACTGCCGAGCGGTTGGGCGTCACAGTCGCCCTCGAAACCCACGATGCCTTCTGCAAGGGTGTTGATGTCGCAGCAGTCATGGCCCAGGTGGATAGTCCAAATATCGGAGCCATCTGGGATGTTCATCATCCCTTCCGCATGGGTGAGGATATCGAGACTACCTGGCGCGTTCTCGGCCCGCGCGTGAAGCATGTCCACATCAAGGACGCACGCCGTCGCCCCGATGGCACATGGCAACTGGTACTCATGGGCGAAGGCGAAGTGCCTTGTCGCCAGATAGTTGAATTGCTCAATCGTGAAGGCTATCAGGGCTATATAGCGGCTGAGTGGGAAAAGAAGTGGCACCCAGAGATCGAAGAGCCAGAGATCGCCCTGCCCCAACA
>CAMPHP010000648.1 GCA_946885925.1 uncultured Litorilinea sp. | reverse complement strand
ACTCAATACCTCTGTCTTTGAGCCTACTTGTAACATTCAGGGGATTGAGACTGGCTATCAAGGTGCTGGTACGAAGACCGTCATTCCAGCCAAAGCCACCGCCAAGCTCGACTTCCGCCTGGTGCCTGACCAGAAGCCCGACCAAATCGGAGATCTGCTCCGCCGTCACTTAGACGCCCAAGGCTTTGAGGATGTTCAGATCAAAGTTCACGGCATGATGTGGCCCTTCAAGGCATCTGATGATGATCCGTTGGTGCGGCTCACACACGACACCGCGGCAGAGGTCTATGGCGTAGAACCACGCCCCCTCGTTCCCCTAGGTGGTGGCAGCAGTCCCGCCTATGCCTTTTCCGGGCCGTTGGGTGGGATCCCTGTAGTTCACGCCGGGATCGGCTATCCCAATGCGAATGGTCATGCCCCCGACGAAAACATGCGCATCAAGGACTTTCTCAACGGCGCACGTCACATCGCTCGCCTGCTGGACGGTTTCGCAGACCTCTAAGCACAACTGTTGTCTCCGAATAGTCTGCCTTCGAGGAAGCTCAAAGACCTATTACAGGCGCTTCCTCGAAGGCTTACATGCAGTTGACCATTCCCCCCCCGAATTGCTCTTGCCCATACCGTCGCAAAGTGGTAGATTTGCCCCTAGAACCAATATTCTTGGATGAGCAATCCTAATGACCGTCAGCACTCTTGCCCAATGCAAAGTCTAGGATGAAGTCCATCTATTGCTGATATTCTTAACAGCGAAGACAAATAGACTGTAGTGAGCGAGGAACAGCCTAATAGCCAATGAGCAGAATACCTCAAGACAACACATTCTCCGGTCCAGCGTATGAACGCATCTATACGATAGTGCGCCTGATTCCAGCAGGCAAAGTATCAACCTATGGCGATATTGCTTCAATTGTCGGTGATTGTACTGCACGCATGGTCGGCTATGCTATGGCTGCGGCAGATGCTCATGGCGATGTGCCCTGGCATCGAGTGATCAACGCCCAGGGAAAGATCAGCCCGCGCGGCGATGGCGGCGGAGAAGTGCTTCAGCGTGCACGATTAGAAGATGAAGGAATCATCTTTAACAACGAGGGGAAAGTTGACCTGAAACGGCTGCGCTGGCTTGGGCCATCTGTGGAGTGGAAGTTAGCCAATGGCTTTGACCCTGGCCCTCTTTGGCGGGAGAAATAGCAACCTATGGATACCCTTACCGGCCAAACTTTTGAAATCTTGCTGAGCCTTGCGATTGGCATTGGACTCAGTGCCGCTTGTGGTTTTCGCGTTTTTGTTCCTTTCTTGGTCATGAGCGTGGCCGCGCAAGCAGGTTATTTGGACCTGAACTCCGGCTGGGAATGGATCGGCTCTTATCCTGCGCTGATCGCCTTTGCAATTGCCTCTGTGCTCGAGATTGTTGCCTATTACGTACCCTGGCTCGATAACTTTTTGGACACAATTGCCACCCCCGCTGCGGTCGTGGCAGGCATTGTCGCAACGGCATCGGTGGTCAGCGGCATGTCGCCATTCCTCACCTGGACGCTCGCTGCGATAGCTGGAGGTGGAGCCGCGGGCATTATCCAAAGTAGCACCGTTCTCTTGCGCAGCATGTCTTCAATGTCCACATTTGGCATGGGCAATTTTGCCGTCGCCAGCAGCGAATTCGCAGGTTCCTTTGCTCTCTCTGTTTTGGCCCTGTTGCTCCCCTGGCTCACCATAGTCCTGGTACTCTTTCTAATCATCTGGTTGTGGCGGCGCTTACGCCGTCGTCGAGTTCCTGCCTGAGTTTCTAACAAATCGCGCTGTCATCCAAGAGGAAATCCGCTGCTATGCCTGTTATTCAGATCCAAACCGCGCTACCCGGCCCCAAGAGCCAGGCCATCCTCCACCGCCGTGACAGCGCCGTCTCGCGCAGCCTTGCCCGCGCAACTCCCGTCGTCGCCGCCCATGCTCACGGTGCTACCGTCACCGACGTGGACGGCAATACGTTCCTCGACTTCACCAGTGGCATCGGTGCGCTTAATGTAGGACACACCCCAACTCCGGTCGTTGAGGCCTTACGGAGCCAAGCCGCAGAGTTGATCCATCTCTGCGCCCTCGTCGGCACTTATGAACCTTATGTCGAGTTAGCCGAACGGCTCAACAACTTGATTCCCATCAATGGCCCAAAAAAGAGTTATCTCTGCAATAGTGGTGCCGAAGCCGTAGAAACTGCCATCAAAATGGCACGAGCCTTTACGGGTCGTCCTGCCATTGTCACCTACGAAGGTGCTTATCATGGGCGGACCTTATTGACCATGTCTTTAACCAGTAAGTACGCGCTCTTTAAGAAAAG
This sequence comes from uncultured Litorilinea sp., assembly GCA_946885925.1. The sequence goes on along the minus strand of CAMPHP010000648.1, from coordinate 1,087 downwards.
CTTTGGCCCCTTTGCGCCTGAAATCTACCGCATCCCCTATCCCTACAGCTATCGCTGCCTCCACTGCCAGGAGGCGAATCAATGTAACCTCACCTGTTTTTCTGACCTAGAACGGGCGATGATAGCCCATGTCGATCCCAGTGCAGTAGCCGCGATCATCATCGAGCCTGTTCAGGGCGAAGGTGGCTTTATTCCCGCCTCCTACGAATATCTTCGCCGCCTGCGCGACTTCTGCACCAAGAATGGCATTGTTCTTATAGTGGATGAAGTGCAAAGCGGCTTTGGACGCACAGGGCGATGGTTTGCCTTTGAACACAGCGGCATCGAACCCGACATTGTCGTAACTGCCAAATCCATTGCTGCCGGGATGCCCCTTGCCGCTGTCACAGGCCGCGCCGAAATTGTGGATGCGCCCCATCTCGGTGGCATTGGCAGCACCTATGGCGGCAATCCGCTGGCCTGTGCCGCTGCCATCAAGACGTTGGAGTATATGGAAGAAAACAATCTGCCCCAGCGCGCCGACCAGTTAGGCGAGCAGTTACTCGCCCGCTGCCGCCAGTGGAAAACGGAATTCCCGCTCGTCGGTGACGTACGTGGATTGGGCGCGATGGTCGCCATTGAATTCATCACCGCGGCGGACGACCGTACCCCCAACACGACCATTCCGCCACGAGTGGTTGAGGAAGCGTATAAGCGCGGCCTCATTCTCATGCGCGCCGGTCTTTATTCAAACTGCGTGCGTACCCTCGTCCCCCTCATCATTAGCGATACCGAACTTGACGAAGGTCTCAACGTGCTAGAAGCTTCCATTGCTGCCGCCATGAACTAAATCTGTCATGCCCGAATTCACCATCACGACGATACGACCTGAATACTTCGATGCACTTGAAGAACTCCAGCGCACGGTCTACCCCACGCTCGGTGCCCACGAACTCATGCGCGCCGAACACTTTGCCGCCCAATATCAACTATTTCCAGAGGGACAAATTGTTGTCGTACATGATGGGCAAGTCATAGGACAAGGCTCTGGCTTCTTCATTGACTTCGACTTTGACCATCCTAACCATACCTTCCGCGAGATCTGCGC
>CAMPHP010000647.1 GCA_946885925.1 uncultured Litorilinea sp. | reverse complement strand
TTGCTTCGGGGCGCTTTGGTGTTACCAGCCTCTACCTGGTCAATGCCCAAGAGCTTCAAATCAAGATGGCGCAAGGAGCCAAGCCGGGTGAGGGTGGACAGTTGCCCGGTCGTAAGGTCTATCCGTGGATTGCCAAGGTGCGTCACTCGACACCGGGCGTGGGGCTGATTTCGCCGCCACCGCATCACGATATCTATTCGATTGAAGACTTGGCCGAGCTGATCCATGATCTAAAGAATGCCAATCATCGCGCTCGCATCAACGTCAAGTTGGTTGCCGAGGTGGGGGTAGGCACGATTGCAGCGGGCGTGGCAAAGGGACATGCCGACGTAATCTTGATCAGCGGTCACGATGGCGGTACGGGTGCTTCGCCGCTAACGAGCATTAAGTATGCGGGGCTGCCTTGGGAATTGGGTCTGGCAGAGACACACCAGACGTTGGTGCTCAATGATCTGCGTAGCCGTGTGGTCGTCGAGACTGATGGACAACTAAAGACAGGCCGCGATTTGGCGGTGGCTGTCCTGTTGGGGGCCGAGGAATATGGCTTTGCTACGTCGCCGCTGGTGGCGCTGGGGTGCATTATGATGCGTGTCTGCCACTTGGACACCTGTCCGGTGGGTGTGGCGACGCAAAACCCAGAGTTACGTAAGAAGTTTGTGGGCGACCCGCAACATGTAGTCAACTTTATGTACTTTATGGCGCAAGAGTTGCGCGAGTGGATGGCAAAGTTGGGTTTCCGCACGATCAACGAGATGATTGGGCGGGTGGATAAGCTCGAACCACGCAAGGCGATTGAGCATTGGAAGGCGCGTGGTCTGGACTTTAGCAACATCCTGCACATGCCAGATGTACCTGCCAGTGTGGGGCGCTATTGCCAGATTCCACAAGACCACGGGCTAGACCAGGCATTGGATAACCAGGTTTTATTAGAATTGTGCGAACCGGCGTTGGAACGGCGAGAACGGGTGGCAGCAACATTGCCCATTCAAAACACCAACCGCGTCGTGGGTACAATCTTGGGCAGCGAAATCACGCGGCGCTATGGGGCCGAAGGTTTGCCCGAAGATACCATTGAACTCCATTTCCAGGGTTCGGCAGGGCAGAGCTTTGGGGCGTTTATCCCCAAGGGGCTGACGCTGGAACTGGAAGGAGATGCGAATGATTACTTTGGCAAGGGATTGTCTGGCGGCAAGCTCATAGCCTATCCGCCCAAGGCAGCGACCTTTAATGCCGAGGAAAATATTATCATTGGCAATGTGGCGCTCTATGGCGCAACGGATGGCGAAGCCTATATCCGTGGGATGGCTGGTGAGCGTTTCGCTGTTCGCAACAGTGGTGTGCATGCTGTCGTCGAAGGTGTAGGCGATCATGGTTGTGAGTATATGACGGGTGGTCGGGTTGTGGTGTTGGGCCAGACAGGACGCAACTTTGCGGCTGGTATGTCCGGGGGTGTGGCCTATGTCTATGACCCCGACCAGACCTTTGACCAGCGTTGTAACTATGAGATGGTGGATTTGGAGAGGTTGGAAGATGGGGCGGAGATCCGCGAAGTAGAGGATATAATCCGCCGCCATTATGAATATACTGACAGTCCATTGGCAAAGCAGGTGCTCGATCATTGGAGCGAGACGGTGGCGAAGTTTGCGAAGGTCATGCCGCGCGATTACAAACGCATGGTAGAAGCCTTCGCCCAAGTGACAGCAGAGGGACTTTCGGGCGACGATGCTGCCATGGCCGCTTTTGACCTCAACAAGAACGACACTGCTCGTGTTGGTGGCAACTAATCATTAAATTCTAGCAGGATGCGAATCTGATTCGCATCCTGCTAGACATGTCCGCTGAAGGCATTGTTAATCCTTATGAACAGTACAAAACTTTTCGAGAATGGACTTAAAGAACTCGTCGCTGACGCTAACCCGTGGGATACGGCACGCCGTCAGTTGGACACCGTGGCAGAACGTATCGGGCTTGACGCTGGGGTTCATGCACGCCTACGCCAGCCACGACGGATGATCGAAGTGTCGGTGCCAACACGTTTGGATGATGGCACTGTCAAGGTTTTTACGGGCTACCGGGTGCAGCACAGCCTGGATCGCGGGCCGGGTAAGGGTGGATTGCGTTATCACCCAGATGTCACCATGGACGAGGTAAAAGCCCTTGCCATGTGGATGACCTGGAAATGCGCCGTTGTCAACATCCCTTATGGTGGGGCAAAGGGCGGTATCACTTGCAATCCTAAGGAGATGTCCACAGGCGAACTTGAGCGGATGACGCGGCGCTTTGTAGCTGAGATCGCCCCGCTTATTGGGCCAGAAACAGATATTCCTGCGCCTGATGTAAACACCACACCCCAGATCATGGGTTGGTTTATGGATGCCTATTCCAATCTGGTTGGCAAGCGCACACCGTCCATTGTGACCGGCAAGCCGTTGGATGCAGGCGGTTCTGAGGGACGCACCGAGGCTACGGGTCGGGGTGTGCTGATCAGCGTGCAGGAGGTCAGCCGCCGGATCAATCTCGATCTCGATGGTGCACGGGTGGTGGTGCAGGGTTTTGGCAATGTGGGCCAATATGCCGCCGATCTTTTGCAGGATGAAAACGATACCGTGACCGTTGCCGTCAGCGACTCTAGTGGTGCAATTTACAACCCCTTGGGGGTGAACGTGCGACAGTTGCGCCGCCTCAAGGATGAAGGTGGGCGGGTTATTGATTATCCTGATGGTGATCGGTTGAGTAATGAGGAACTGCTGGAACTTCCGTGTGAGATCTTGGTGCCGTCGGCGCTAGAGAACCAGATCACAGAAAATAACGCAGATCGGATTCAAGCCAAGTTGGTCGCTGAAGGCGCTAACGGCCCAACCACGCCTGAGGCCGACCAAATTCTCCATGAGCGTGGCATTGTTGGGATTCCTGATATCCTTGCCAACGCGGGTGGGGTCACCACCTCCTACTTTGAGTGGCTTCAGGGCATGCGCCATGAATACTGGCCGCGCCATGAGGTGATTCGACGCCTGGAAGATACGATGCGCCGCGCAACCGGGGAGGTCTGGGAAGTTTATGCAGATGAAAAGGTGGATATGCGTTTAGCCGCCTATATCGTTGCGGTGCGCCGAGTTGCCAACGCTGTACGCGCGGCTGGGTGTGCCTAGCAAGTCAAGAAATAAGGGGGAAGTATGGGGAAACCAACCGGATTTATGGAGTTTACCCGTGAGACGCCCAAAGAGCGCGACTTGCGGGAACGGGTACATGACTGGGATGAGTTTCATATTCACTTGACCGACAAGAAACTGCGCGAGCAGGGGGGCCGTTGCATGGATTGCGGCATTCCTTTTTGTCATACGGGCAAGCTGATCAATGGGATGGCTTCGGGTTGCCCGGTCAACAACCTGATCCCAGAGTGGAACGATTTGGTTT
>CAMPHP010000646.1 GCA_946885925.1 uncultured Litorilinea sp. | reverse complement strand
GGTCTGGAATGGCATGATCGACAGATACTCGGCGCTGATTATCCAGGCGGCCAACAGTGCGGATGTCATTGCCGGGGTCAACTTCGCCCGCAACAAAGGCTTGCTCCTGGCAGTGAGGGGTGGTGGTCACAATGTAGCGGGGCATGGCACTTGTGATGGTGGTCTGGTCATCGATCTAGGGCGCATGAACCAGATTGATGTCAACTCGACGACACGCATTGCCCGTGTGGGGGGCGGCGCGACGTGGGGTCAGGTAGACGCTGCTACCCAGCGTTATGGGTTGGCGACCCCAGGTGGCGTCTTTAGCAAGACAGGCGTGGCAGGGCTGACGTTGAGTGGCGGCTATGGCTGGCTGCGTAACCAGTTCGGCTTGAGCTGTGACAATGTGGCCGGTGCGGAGGTGGTGACAGCCCAAGGGGAGATGATCTACACCAACGAGCGTGTAAACCGTGACCTGCTCTGGGGTTTGCGCGGCGGTGGCGGTAACTTTGGCATCGTGACGACCTTTGAGTACCAACTGCATCCCGTTGGGCCAGAAGTCGCCTTTGTCTTTGCCTTGCATGATGGAGAAGGCGAGCGGATGAAGCAGGCGATTCAACTCTACCGGGATTATAGCGCCACAGCACCCGATGCGGTGAGCACCCTGGGCGCAACCGGCATCATTCCGCCGGAACCGGAGTTGTTTCCGGTGGAGTTGCACGGGCGACCCTATGTGCTGTTGGGCGGACTCTATGTTGGGCCAGTGGAAGAAGGGCAGCGCATCTTGCAGCCACTCTTGGACTTTGGCAAGCCTCTGGTTGATGCGAGTGGGGTCAAGCCCTATGTAGAGGCACAGCAGGTCTTTGACCACGATTATCCCAATGGGCGGCGCTATTACTGGAAGTCGCTCAATGTGCAAAGCATGGATGACACGCTGGTTGACCGCATTGTTGAACACGCTCGTCGCCAGCCATCCCCCTTTAGCACGATTGATCTATGGCACATCGGCGGAGCAGTCAAGCGGGCCAGCCAGTATGACAGCACCTTCCACCAACGCCAAGCAGCCTTTATGCTCACCGCCGAGGCGAACTGGCTGGAGCAGGAGGACGACGATGCCAACATCCAGTGGGCGCGCTCGTTTGTCAACGATTTGCAGCCCTATAGTGACGGCTCGCGCTATCTCAACTTTGCCGGCTTCCAGGAAGAAGGCAATGTCATGATGCAGAATGCCTATGGGCAGCAGTATGCACGGCTAGCTGCGCTCAAGCGCAAATATGACCCGGACAATCTCTTCCGGCTCAATGCCAATGTAAGACCAATGGCGCGGGCAACTGCCTAAGAGCAGGCATGGCAGAGAGACCGGATGCCCCCCTGGGTGCATCAACAAAAGCAATGGGACTCAAGAGGTGGCTGGTTTATGCACTTGCCGCTTCAAGAATATTTTAACGATACGAGGTGATGAAATGTTGGGATTAAATGGCATAGGCCAAGCACAGACTTTCGCGCAAATGGGCCGTGAAGGACTTCGGCCCAACGTAGCGCAACAGCGACTTTACAATCTGCTGCGCTTTGTGCCGGTGAGGGTGGCAGTCTGGCTGCACCAGCGGAGTGGACGCCCGGATGGGCGCGAGCAAATGAAAGCACAGCCACAAGAGAAAAACGAGCATCCACTTGCCACAGCCTAAGCGAGATCTGCCAGTGCAGCGACAATATGCTGCACGGGCAACCGCGTTGTACCTGTCCAGCAAACCAACCATATCCCAACTTTTGGCTGTGGTGCAACCGTAATCAAGTGGCTATGATCAAGCTATCCCGTACATTTATCTTATCGGGAGCATACAGGAGCCAGAGTGCAGAGGAACATGCTATGAACACCCGTGATGTCTTACACTATTCTCATCAAACAGTCCTTGCTGCAATTCGCGATCTACCAGACCCGACCTGGGAGATAGGTGGCGTCTGTGGCAAATGGTCAGTGCGCCAAATCATTGCACATTTGGCCTCATTTGAGCAGCTATTAGTCGAGGTACTAACTGGCTTTCTGCATGATGCCCCCACACCCACACTCGACCGCTACCGAAGTGACCGCGGCTTTAATGACAATGAGGTGGCCGTGCGTGAGGAGCTTGCTCCGGCGGAAACCTTGGCGGAGTATGTAGCTGCCCACGAACTGGCTGCAAGTCTGCTGGATCGCATTCCCCTAGAGATGTGCCAGCAGTTGGGTACACTGCCTTGGTATGGCAACGTCTATGACCTAGACGACTTCATTGTCTATGCGTTTTATGGTCATGCCCGTGAACATTCGGCTCAGATCGACCACTTTCGCGCACAGCTACACAGGCAGGCTGTAGGCCCTCTACAGGAATCCACCGATTCAGCGTGAGACGCGCATTTGGCGCAGAGTGCATATTGCCCTATACTTTGATTGTTAACCCGCGTCTGATGCTACGGTAGCTGGTGCGGCCTCCTGGCCGCGGTAATATGCCTGGCGATCCCGATGGCTATACAAACCTTTCCTCGCCAACTCACAACCTTTATCGGTCGCGATCAGGAGATCGCGGACATCATGGCTCGCGTGCAGGATGCCGATTGCCGCATTTTAACGTTGGTTGGCCCTGGTGGTATCGGCAAGACGCGCCTAGCACTCCAGGTGGCAACCCACTTACAAACGCATTTTGCCGAGGGTGTGACCTTTGTTGGGCTGCAAGCGGTGGAGCGAGTAGACTTTCTCCCCTTTGCGATTGCCGATGCCCTGGGCCTTGCCCTCTCCAATCAAGATCCAACCAGGCAACTGATTGACTTCTTACAACCCCGCTCGGCCCTGCTGCTGCTCGATAACTTCGAGCACTTGTTGGAGGGGGCTCCGCTCCTTACCGAGTTGCTCTATGCTGCGCCCCAACTCAAATTGCTCGTGACAAGCCGCGAGTTGCTCAACCTGCTCGAAGAGTGGATCTATCCGGTGCAGAGTATGGAATTGCCACCAGAGATCGCGCCAGAAGGCACAGAAGAGCGTGTCGCCGCTGCGAACTCCTTGAAAGAGTCCCTAGCAGACTATTTGGCTGGCTATGACGCTACACATCTTTTTATCGAACGGGCGCGGCGCGTCAATCCCCATTTTGTGGTGGCGGAGCAAGTCGCTGGCATCGTCCGCATCTGCCGTCTAGTGGATGGAATGCCACTGGCAATTGAGCTAGCAGCCACCTGGGCGCGTACGCTCTCTTGTGCCGAAATCGCCACCGAGATTCAAAATGACCTCCACTTTCTCGCATCACAGCAACGCAACATCCCAGAGCAGCACCGCAGCATGCAAGTGGCCTTTGACCGCTCCTGGGGTCGTCTCACGCCGCTGGAACAGACCACTTTTCAGCAGCTTGCGGTCTTTCATGGTGGCTTCCAGCGCGACGCCGGCCGCATCGACGCCCAGCTTCAGCGCGGCG
>CAMPHP010000645.1 GCA_946885925.1 uncultured Litorilinea sp. | reverse complement strand
GGAATTGGAAGCGATGGACTTGGATCGTGTGAAGACCGAGGTCTCTGTCCAATATGTAGATCACAATATCATACAGGCGGATAGCAAGAATCCAGATGACCATCTTTTTCTCCTGAGTGCGGCAAAGCGCTTTGGGATGTGGTATAGCCGGGCGGGCAATGGCGTGAGCCATCCCGTACACATGCAGCATTTTGGCAAGCCGGGCAAAACCCTGTTGGGAGCTGACAGCCATACACCGGCAGCTGGCTCATTGGGGATGCTGGCGATTGGAGCTGGTGGCATTGACGTTGCCACAGCAATGGCGGGCGAACCCTTTTATTTTCGGATGCCTCAAGTCTGGGGCGTGAGCCTCGTAGGTACACTGCCAGAGTGGGTGAGCAGCAAAGATATCATTCTCGAAATGCTGCGGCGGCATAGTGTGCGTGGAGGTTTGGGTCGCGTTATCGAATACTATGGGCCTGGTCTGGCGCAACTAAGCGCGATGGACCGTCATGTGCTGGCGAATATGGGCGCAGAACTGGGGGCCACGACCACAGTCTTTCCATCCGATGGAGAGGTGCGTCATTTCTTGCGCCGCTATCAACGGGAAGAGGATTGGGTTGAACTGCTCGCCGACGAGGATGCGACCTATGATATTTATGAGGAAATAGACCTCAGTAAGCTCGAACCGTTGATTGCCAAACCTTCCAGCCCAGACAATGTTGTACCCGTGCGCGAAGTGGCAGGGCAGGAGCTTTACCAATCCTACATCGGTTCATCCGCCAATCCTGGCTATCGCGACTTTGCCGTGAGCGCGCTGATGGTTGAGGGGCGCAAGATTCCGGACGCTATCTCCTTTGACATCAATCCCACCTCGCGCGGGACGCTGGAAACCTTGCTGCGTGAAGACATGATCCACCCTCTGATTCATGCGGGGGCTCGCCTGCACCAGGCTGGCTGTAATGGCTGTATCGGCATGGGCCAAGCGCCTGCGACAGGACGCAACAGCCTGCGCACTGTCCCGCGCAACTTTCCCGGACGCTCTGGTACAGACGAAGATGCGGTCTTCCTTTGTAGCCCGGAAACAGCGACGGCTTCGGCGTTGATGGGTGTTATTACAGACCCGCGCGATCTAGGCATGCCCTACCCTCGCGTTGAAGAGCCAGAGGATCCGGTGGTCAACCGGCAGATGTTGATGCCGCCTTTGCCGCAAGCCGAGGCGCGTCAGGTCAAACTCGTCAAAGGACCGAATATCTTTGCGCTGCCCGAGCTCGATACGCTGCCGGACACATTGGAAGCACCTATCTTGCTCAAAGTTGGCGACAACATTTCAACCGATGAGATTCTGCCTGCGGGTGCGCGGGTACTGCGCTTTCGCAGCAATAGTCCCATGATCAGTGAATTTACCTTTGAGGCAATCGATCCCACCTACCCAATTCGAGCAGCGAGACAACGTGAGGTGGGTAGTCATGCTGTCATCGCAGGCAACAACTACGGTCAAGGCTCAAGCCGCGAACATGCGTCACTAGCACCCCGTTATCTGGGTCTGCGCGTGGTGATTGCAAAGAGCTTTGCTCGTATTCACCGCAAAAACCTCATCAATTATGGCGTGCTACCCCTTGTCTTTGCCGACGCCACAGTCTATGACAAGCTAGAACAAGGAGATATTCTGCGACTTGTGGACATTCGCGAGGGAATTTTAGAGGCTACTGTGCCCGTTTTCGTCCAGAACAAAGATTTCTATTTTGAAGCCACCCACAGCCTATCTACCCGAGACACGGAGGTACTGCTGGCAGGCGGCGTTACGAACTGGCTGCGCCAACGTAGATTGCAGGAGACTTGACGTATAGATGCCCTAACATAGGTTCACCATGTGGTTGTGAATTGCAAATCGACTATACTCGAGCACGCAAAATCTCTAGTCGCTTATCGCGCTGGGTCGCTTTCCACTGCCGGAATTCCTCAGCATCCCAGGCATAGGAGACAGCAAAGAAATGGATGATCATCGCGGAGGCAATGCGATGGGTAAGCCCATGCGTGTGCATCACGCGTGTCATCAGCTTGAAGGTATCCAAATACTCATCTCGTTCAGCCCACAGATAGTTGACGGCAGATAGGCCCACTTCCTCAACGACCTGGCGAAAAAGCGGCGTGTTTGCGACCAGCGCGCAACAGGGATGGAGCCGGGCGTCCTGGATGTCGGGATTGGTCTTACGCAGATCCTCTGGTATTTCGGTGATACCGTCCCACGACATACGCGGGCCAATGCCGAAGACGGTCGCATCGTGTGCGAGTTCCGCGAGCATCGAGCCGATGGTGTTTTCCTGAATAAAACAGATGTCGGCATCGAGAAAGAGATAATGGGTGCAATCAGGCGAGTCCAAGACAAAACGGCGTAGAATCTCACCATGCGAGTTATTCTTGCTGCTAGTGCCATATCCTGATTGAATCATTGGAATGTGCTTGGCAGTCGCATAGGCTTCCAATGGAGCTAGATCATCGCCAGAGGCATTGTCATAGATCGTGATTGTGCAGTTCAGTTGCGATGGATGGGTTGCAAAGAAAGAACGTAGCATTAATTCCATGTAGAGTGACGTATTGTGATTGACTGCTACTGCTGCAAGTTTTGGCGCGAGGTTCATCACCGGCCTCTCGGTAGATAAGTTTCCTCTTTGTGGTTACACATATATTCCGTCACTTTAGGGGACTTCAACGACGACAAATTGTTTCTCGACGGTAACATCATAGGTTTCAGCAACATAGGGCCCTTTCTCTAGCCCATTACAAAGCGCAGAGCTAGCCCCTTCATCACCAGTCACTTGATCTTCTGATACTGGCTCGTCTGCCACCGTCCCACTTGGCTCCACAGCCTCCACCGTTACAGGATAGGCGCGGACGCGTGTCTGCACCGGGTCAAACCATGACTGGCCTGTCTTCACATCGAATTCCCAGCCATGCCACGGGCAACGTATGATCTCACCGCGGCGAGTATAGCTATACTCGCCGGGTACGCGCGCCATAAGAAAACCAGTCAAGCGACCCTGACAGAGGGGACCGCTTTGATGCGGACAGGTGTTACGTAGTGCATAAAATTCGCCGCCAATATTAAAGACTCCAACCGAACGGCCTTCGATCTCCACGATTTTACGTTCGCCGGGCGGAATCTCATCTACTGTACCAATGACATGCTTCGCCATCTATTACCCTTCCCAATGTGGCGCTATCTATTCATCATACTCATACACTGTAAAGCTAGATCTTTGGTCTTGCCACCGCAATTTGTCGTGAGCACCTTCCTTGAAGCCACCCAGCGGGTTCTCGGCTGCGAGGAAGGGTGATGCTACGCTATTTACGTTACGATCTGTTCAGGAAACCGCTGGCAAGTTGTACAGAGCAAGGGCATTGCCCGCCATGATCTTGTGCTTTAGCTCGCGATCCAACTGCACA
>CAMPHP010000644.1 GCA_946885925.1 uncultured Litorilinea sp. | reverse complement strand
TAGGGGATCAGGTTGAGCTCTTGGTGGATAAATGCCAGCCCCAGACGGGCAGCGTCTTGGGCGCTGCGGATCTCGACTGGCTGCCCGGCAAACCGGATCTCGCCGCCGTCCTTGGCGACAGCCCCAGCCAGGATTTTGATCAGGGTAGACTTTCCTGCGCCATTCTCTCCGACAAGCCCATGTATTTCGCCACGCATCAAGCGCAAGGATACGTAGTCAACCGCGCGCACGCCCGGAAAGTCTCTGGTTACCTCGTGGAGGACAAGCAGTTCGTCGTCAATGACAGTCACTATGTTGATCCGTAGAAATGTGGTTTCTGCTAGCTAATTTTAGCACGTAAATGGTTAGATGCAATTAGCCGGTGTTCTTCAGGGCTTCTCAAATCTTAAGAAGCCCGAGATCGTCCCTCACTCCCTGTCGACAGGGTGCACAAATTCAAGTAGACTCAACGGGGCAAGCAAATTCAAACACAAGGACAATTGCCCATGATTGTACCCAAGCAAACTCGTTCCACAGGTCAACCCACACGTCGGCCCATCGCCCAGCAAGTAGCCCAGCATTATGACGAACTCGACCCTTTCTACCGGGCACTCTGGGGTGAGCATCTGCATCATGGTCTCTGGCAAGCGGGAGTTGAAAGTGCCGCCGAAGCTACCCGTCAACTCGCTATTACCGTGGCTACCTGTGCCCGCATCCAGCCCGGTGATGCAGTCTGCGATGTTGGCACAGGCTATGGAGGCACAGCACGGCTATTGGCCCACACCTATGGAGCGCGGGTCATAGGGCTGACCCTTTCACTGGCCCAGGCACGCTATGCCCAGAGGCAGCCTATGCCTAGCGATGTGCTTCCTCCGCTCTATTTGCAAGCCGACTGGCTAGCGAACCCACTACCCGACCAACACTTTGATGCGGTCATTGCCATCGAAAGCACAGAACATATGGAAGATCTGCGCGGTTGCTTTGCCGAGGCTTGGCGCGTGCTGCGTCCCGGTGGGCGGCTGGTGGTCTGTGCCTGGCTGGCGCAGCCCGAAGCAACTGCCAGCGAAGTACGTTTTCTGCTAGAGCCGATCTGTCGTGAAGGACGACTGGCGGGGATGGGTACAGCCGCGGAATACAAAAAGCTCATGCAAGCGGTAGGCTTCCAGGTTGAGCAGGTACAAGATGTGAGCGCACAAGTCCGGCGCACCTGGAGCGTTGCCATCCGGCGCTTGTTGGTTGCGTTGGGCAGCAACGCACAGACCTGGCGCTATTTGTTGGATGCCCACCGCGGCGAGCGCATCTTTGCCTTGACAGTGGCGCGGCTTTGGCTGGCCTACCGGGTGGGCGCGCTGCGTTATGGCATCTTCACTGCTCAACGCCCGCAATTGAAAGAGGTCTAGCGGTGAAGATTTCCAAGTCGGGGCACGTAGCTAAGCGAGATTACGCAAACTGCGGCAGCCATCCATGCGGTAAATAGTTGTGTTCAATCGCCACACGCAAAAATTCTTCACCGGGCTGTACGTCGCCTTTTGCATTGCGCAGAGTGACAAATGTGCAATCTCGTTGTGCAAGGCAAGGGAGCAGGTCTACAAGGTCGAAGTGCTGCAAAATTCCCCAGGCGAGAATTTTCAAATTGTAGCGTTGGCTGTCATAAAACTTGGTAGAGGCGAAGTTTTGATAAGAAAAGAGCAGGTTTTCCACTACAATCTCTGCCATCCCCGGTTCTAATGCCGCGGCAAAATAGGCGAAGATGGCCCCGCTATCCACACCAACAATCCCGATTTTGGCGACACCAGCGCGTCCATGTAAGTAGTCATAGGCGCGCAGCACATCAAAAACCCGCATCCCCAATGTAGATTGTTTTAGCATCATTGCATCACAACCAAGCTTGTACTCAGTGTCATGTGGGGGTGAGTTTTTATTGACTGTGCGCGCCTGCACGCCGCCAGTGCCGCGCACATCAAAGACAAAGATCCGGTGTCCGGCATCCAGCAGAGTTCGCAGTCGCTCTTTCTGGACAGGAATATCGCTTGTGCCATTTTCAAACAACACAATATCGGTCTGAACGGCCTCACCGTGGGGATGTACCATGACGCCTGTCACCACAATATCAGCTTCGCTAAAGAAGAAAACCTTCTCACAATGATAGCCATCAGCTTCACCTTGCCAGATCGTGCGCGGATAGATCGGCGCGCTGCGCTTGGCAAGGTCAATGCCCAAGACTTCGGGAATGGCATGGCGCATCCGCTGCACATGCGCCGCGAACTCCTCTGCGTTCTGCAAGCGGCTGCGTGGTTGAGTTTGGGATTCCAATCGTGCCCGGTTCAGGTCGAAGGTCGTCTGGCTGTCGGGAAACAAATCAAGCAGTTGGCCCTGGGGTGTGCACCGTAGCTGTTCTTCCGGAAGTGTCTCAATATGACCTGTGCGAAAATCCGCTGCTGCGCCCTGCAAATGCACCCGGAACCAGTTCACAGCAGCCTGGCGCAACTGTGGCCCGTAAGTATGCCCTGTAGGAGCAATTGCCAAATCTAGCTTGTCTTCAGCCTTGTACAAACGATAGATCTCTTTTGCCCGTCGCACCGCTTCCAGCGTGCCTTCCAAAGGGAAAAAGTCATAGGCAGCAGCGCCAACCAGAACTGGCTTAGGAGCCATCATGGTAAGATAGTCATCATGATCCGGACCATTGACAAAGCAGCCATGGACAATCTGCTCACTGTCCTGCGATTGGCCCGTTTTCAGATAGGATTCTAGCGTCATGATAAAAGTGCAAGGAATAGCCGCGGCAAGACGAGGTTCAGCCATCATCAAGAAACTTGTCTGCGTGCCTCCCCCAGAGTTCCCGGTGATGCCAATGCGCGCCGGATCAACTTCGTGCCTGGATTCCAGATAATCAACACCCCGGATGACATCCCAGATAAAATGGCGCGCCAAACTGGCACCACCCACCACAAATTGCAGACCGCTATGTGTATGCTCTTCGGTACAGTGGGGGATGATCAACTCTCCAGTTGTAGGCTCGACATACTGCTTTCGCTCACCCTGGCCCGGAGGATCTACCGCCAAGACGACAAAGCCATTGTTGGCGAGATCAATACAGACAGCCTGATATTCAGGGGCCGCTTTACCCAGGTCAAAGTGACCGTGCACAAAGATCACTGCCGGGGCTGGCGCGGTCAATCCTTGTGGGAGATAGAGCGCCGCAGTCACATAAAAGTTGGGCAGGCTCTCGTAGATCAGCTTCTCGATCCAATAGCCCGGTTGCTCAATCACCCCGGTACATTGGACATTGAGGGGCGATTTTTGCTGTGGCAGTCCACCGATTGCAGATAGAAAATGCTCACGCACCTGGGCACGGTAGGCTTCAAACTGGCCTACGGTTATCAACGTTTTCTTCTGCTGGAGCTGCTTTGCCAGTGCCCACTCGGCCTTCTGCCGGAGGTAATGAGGCAGTTGG
>CAMPHP010000643.1 GCA_946885925.1 uncultured Litorilinea sp. | reverse complement strand
GTTCGTCAATTAGCTAACGAGTAGCTATCAATCTACCCCCACACCGTCGCATCCTGCAATCGGCGCAATTGCAGTACGAAGGAATCCTCTTTTAGCTCCACCATGTCGTAGCTGATCGCCTCCCCTTGTTTGACCGCTTGTTTGAGCTTGGCCCCGCCTGCCAGCCCTAGGGGTAATAGGCGCTCATCGCGCGCAATCTCCGCCTTCTCGCACAGGCCGACCACCGTATAGCCACCACCGCCATCCAATGTTTCCCCCGCAGCCAAGTCGCGTTTGGCCGCCGTAATCACCTCAGTCGTGGGCGTGGGCAGCGTCGAGCCAGTTGCCTGACCATAGAGCGCGGCCATGGCAATCGAGATGGGCGCTTCTACTGCTACCAGGTGGTAGGGGCGGTAGAGCAGATAGTTGTGCCCATCGCCGCCAGGATGCAGAAAATAGCTGGCAAGGTCTTCCTGGGTAAAAGGGTGATCTGTGCGAATCACAGCAAAAACGCCCATGCCCAAACCATTGGGTAGCCTGGTCTTGCCATCGGTTGCTACGCTGTTGGCAAGTTCAATCACACCGTGGCGGCTAAGAATCCCCCCTTCACTCTGAAGGCTAAAAGTGCGTGCAATATCCTCTATGTTGACCGAGGGTTCGTGCATCCCACGCTTATCGGGAACCAATCCCGCGGCATTGCCCAGCGCAGCCATCTCCACCTGTGCCTTTGTGCCATCGCGAAAGGAGTTATACATTTTGAGGTTGATGGTGCGCCGTTCCAGCGTTTCCGGATCAAAACCAAAGCGTTGGGGAACACTATCGGGTGTCCCGGCGCGGTCATCATCGAAAAAGACAGTGCCACGCCCCGCAGCCACAATCTCAAAGCCCAATGTGCGCGCCCATTCGATCATGTTCATGGTGCAGCCTGGTTGGTCACCATCTACCAGGGTATAGACCACGCCCGCCGCATCTGCCATGCGTCGCAGGAGTGGGCCGATCGTGACATCGGTCTCCACATTGACCATGACCAGATGTTTGCGGTTCAGCAACGTTGTATAGGCCATGCGTGCGCCCACTTCAGGCAGTCCAGTCGCCTCCACTACCACATCGACTAGATCCGACTGGGCGACCAACGCGCCATCTTCTACGACAACTGGCTGTCCCCGGCGCAAATTGTCATCAATGGCAGCAACCGAGGTGGCGATCTTCACGCCCTCGCGCGGTAACTTGCCCGCCACTGCATAGGCATTACATGCTCGCTCGCCGTTGATGTCCGCAATCACAGCAGTGGTCATGCCGCGCATCTGGGCGATCTGGGCCACCAGCCCCGCGCCAAACTTACCTGCGCCAATAATACCAACCCGAATAGGGCGATTCTCCGCCGCGCGCTGCGCCAGTAGTTGGGTAAACATAGCTTGCCTTTCTATAAGCCTCTCTGTGCAGGTCTTTGTGTGCAGGTCTTTGTGTGAGGGTCTTGCTGTAGAGGTCTTTCTATGAATTTCGTTTGGGTTTAGGGAGTTGAGGAACGCTCAATTGTGATTGCAGCGTCCCATGATGCAGGTGATTTGTCAAACTGTCAGGGTAAAGGATAGCTCTATACAATCCTGCCTAAAGTTCATAATCTCTGCCTGATCTATTCACATTTTCTTCACAGTCCACCCCTACAATTGAGACATGCCGGTTAGATAGCACTTTAGCTAGAAGTGGCGAATGGCACTGAACAATGCGGGACAAACAACCGGCGAACACGTAGCATCTCAAAACAATTGTGCAACAAAGGTATGTAATAAAGGAGAAATATCATGGTTGAGGTGAAACTACCCAAATGGGCCATTGCTGTGCTGGCAGTGCTCGTGCTATTTGGCATCGGCGCGGCTGTCCACAACGCGGGCTGGTCGCAGGGATATACGATGGGGCTGCTCACAGGCGGTGCCGATGGCGCACGCATGACGCCTTATCTGATGTCACGCGGTCATGGCTATGGCTGGCATCACGGTGGCTTTGGAGGTGGCTTCGGCTTCTTCGGGGTGATCTTCCGAATTTTCCTCTTTGTCTTGCTCTTTGGCCTGCTCTTTAAGGTCTTGCGTTTCTGGCGCTGGCAAATGCACGGTGGTCCTGGTGGGTACGGTGGGCCAGGCTGGCACGGTGGTTATGGGTGGCATGGTGGACCTGGTGGACACAGCCCGCAGCAGCCCCAACAGCCTGAGCAGCCCCGGCAGCCCGAACAACCCAGTAGTGGGCCTGCCCCAGAGCAAAAGACAGAACCAACCAGTTGGACACACGTCTAGTCACGGCAGGCACGAATAGAAGTTAGTTTATACAGAAGTTAGTTCATGCGTAGATGCGGAGGCGCAGAGGAGAGGTACACTCAAAGATTCTCCTCCTCTGTGTCTCCGCGGCTCTGCGTGAGACGCATTTTTGTATAGCTTGTATAATAGGGATTGAGCAAGAGCTTGCATGGTGAGCAACGCAGGCCCGCAGGAGTTGATTTTATGAACGAGCTCATTTTGGTGGTTGATGATGAACCCAAGATCGTGCGCTTGGCGCGTGATTATCTGGAGCAAAGCGGCTTTCGTGTCCTGCCCAGCAACGATGGCCTTTCTGCGTTAGCTGCCGCCCGCCAGGAGAAGCCCGACCTGATCGTCCTCGATCTCAATCTGCCGGGTATGGATGGCATTGATGTCTGCCGGGCACTGCGCCGAGAATCCAGTGTTCCCATCATTATGCTTACTGCACGCGTGGAAGAGACTGACCGGCTTATTGGGCTAGAGGTCGGAGCCGACGATTACATCAGCAAACCCTTTTCGCCGCGTGAGTTAGTGGCACGGGTGCGCGCTGTGCTGCGCCGTACCCAGGGCGAAGTGCAGACACCTGGGCTGATTCGTATAGGGTCTTTACACATTGATCTCAACGGCCATCGCGTCATGCGCCAGGATGAGCCGGTCAAACTTACCCGAATTGAGTTTTCCCTGTTGGCAACACTCGCCCAGCATCCCGGCCAAACCTTTAGCCGCGCCCAACTTATCCAACGGCTCCACGGCTCTGATGATAGCGGCTTTGACCGCAGTATTGATGCCCATATCAAGAATCTTCGTCGCAAGCTCGAAGATGACCCTGCCGACCCGCGTTATATTCAAACAGTCTATGGTATAGGCTATAAATTTGCCGAAACATGAGTTTTTGCGGAAAAGAGCAACGGATGCATTGGGGAGCGCATAATCCAGAAAATCCCGATCCGGAAGATCAAGAGCCGAAAGATCAAGGGCGGGAAACTCACTCACTCCATTCCCAAATGCCCCATTCTGGTGCGCCCCACCCCTATTACCGGCATGGTAATCATAGCCGCCCGGAATGGCGGCACGGTGATCATAGCCGCCCGGAATGGCGGCATGGTGATCATGGTCGCTGGCAGTGGCAGCCAGGCGATGGGCCACCACCCTGGGCGAGACACGAT
>CAMPHP010000642.1 GCA_946885925.1 uncultured Litorilinea sp. | reverse complement strand
CCATTCAGCGGCACGCCAATGTGAAGGTTGCGGTGGATAGTGCTGAAAATGTGGCGGAGATCGGTCGGGCTGCTCAAGCAATCGGTACAGAGGTAGGTCTGCTCATTGAGATCGATACAGGGATGCACCGGGCTGGTGTGCAGCCGGGTCAGCCAGTGCTGGCACTGGCAGGGGTGATTGAAAAGACGCCAGGGGTGAAACTGCGTGGGGTAATGACATGGGAAGGGCATAACCTGGGGCTGCCGGATGAAGAGGCGAAGCAAGCTGGCATCCAAGAGAGCATCGGTCAGTTAATCGCCTGTGCGGAGGAGTGTCGCCGTGCCGGGTTCTCGATTGACATTGTGAGCGGTGGTGGCTCTGGTACTTATATGTACACGGCCAAGATCAAGGGAATGACTGAGGTTCAAGCGGGTGGGGCGATTTTCTGTGACCAGTCCTATCAGCAGTGGGGTGTCGCTCTTGAGCCAACACTATTTCTCCGTGCACGGGTAACGAGCCGCCCAGCGCCGGATCGGTTGATTTGTGATACCGGTTTTAAGACACATACACGGGGCTTTAACAGTCCGCTACCTACTAGCTTTGAGGTGAAAAGCGTTGTTCTGTCGGCGGAGCACGGGATTATCACCTTGCCAGCGTCAAATGGTCAGGCGAATGATGCGTTGAAGGTGGGAACAACCTTTGATCTGATGCCTGGCTATGGGGATGCAACGGTCTTTCTGCATGATACCCTGTATGGTGTGCGTGATGGCGTGGTTGAGACTGTGTGGGATGTGCAAGCACGGGGTAAATTGCGCTAGCTTTTCTTGGAATTGGAAGAGTTGTTAGCGCAAACTGCCAGAGACGGGTATACTGATATTTGCAGTTTGGTAATCCACTCTATTGCAGTCACAATCAGTGAGAAGGGGGGGCAAAAGATGGACTTTGCAGGAACAATTGAGACCTGGCGACGTGTGCTTACGCAGCCAGGCGAGCCTGTGTTTCTTGAAGAAAAGAATAGGCCACAGGCAACGTTGCAGACAGCACTGATCTGGATGCTGATTGCTGGTGTGGTTGCCGCCATTTTTGGCTTTCTCCAGTCGCTCACGGGCGTCTCGTCCGTGGACGCTATGCTGGATCAAGCTGATCTTCCACCAGAGGTAGCGGCTCAGATGGCTCCCCTGCTCGGTGCTGCGGTTGGCGGTGCGGGGATTGCAGCAATTATTACTGTACCCGTATTCTTCTTAATTGGATCATTTATCTATCATCTGCTCGCCACGATGTTAGGAGGACAAGGGGATTACGGCAAGTTTGCCTATCTCATGTCCACTTACCAAGCACCCATTACGATTGCTAGCTCAATCATCTCGATTATTCCATTTTTAGGTGGGTGTGTGGCGTTCTTGCTCACGATCTACGCCTATGTCGAGACCTACTTTGCGGTTAGGGCGAACTATGGTTTGTCAAGCGGCAAGGCACTTGCCGTTGTTCTGATCCCAATAGCGCTGATCTTCTTGCTATTTTTGTGTCTGTTCGCCGTACTTTTGGGTGGTCTTGCCATGTTGAGTGGCAATTAGTATCGCTTTATCTATGTAAATATGTCGGGGCAGACCACTATCTCGGTAGAAGGCTGCCCCGGTACTTTTGCATAGACAGATCTATTTTGTGGAGTTTGAAATTCCGATAATGGTTTCTAAAGCTGTATATTCAAAACCTATATGAGCCATCCATTTTACTCCTTATACTCTCACGGTTTTGTTCGTGTGGCGGTGTGTGTGCCGCACTTACGCGTAGCGGACCCTGTTTTTAATGGCTCTCGCACCTTGGCATTGGCGACCGAAGCGTCAGAGATGAAGGTTGCGGTGGCGCTCTTTCCAGAACTGGGGATTTCCGCCTATTCCAATGACGACCTCTTTCAGCAAGATGCGCTGTTGGAAACTACGATCAAGGTGATTGCAGAGATCGTAGAGGCAAGCCGCAGCCTGACGCCAGTCTTATTAATCGGTGCACCCTTGCGCTTTGAGCAACGGCTATTTAATTGTGCCGTTGCTATCTATCGTGGCAAAGTGTTGGGCATTATCCCCAAGACCTATTTGCCAAACTACCGCGAATTCTATGAGAAGCGCCAGTTTAGCGCGGCACGCGATGCGCTTAGGGGCGAGGTAGAGTTCTTGGGCGAACGGGTGCCGTTTGGCAATAATTTGCTCTTTAATGCTTCGAATGTAGCTGGCTTTGCGATGCATGTTGAGATCTGTGAGGATGTGTGGTCGCCAATTCCGCCAAGCAGCTATGCGGCACTGGCAGGGGCAACCGTGCTAGCGAATCTTTCCGCAAGCAATATTACTGTGGGTAAGGCGGATTACCGGCGCAGTTTGTGCATGGGACAGTCGGGTAAATGTATCGCTGCCTATCTCTATTCTGCCGCTGGCCCAGGCGAATCCACCACGGATTTGGCGTGGGATGGGCATGCCTTGATTTGTGATAATGGCAGCCTGTTGGTGGAGTCGGAACGTTTTTCCCAGGATGAACAGGTGATTGCGGCAGATATTGACTTGGAGCGGTTGGTTCAAGATCGTATGCGCATGAGCAGCTTTAATGATAGTGTGGCGGATCATCGCGAGCGATTGCAGAATATCCGTCAGATTGACTTTGAGTTTGCCGTACCAGAGGGTGAATTGCCCTTGTTCCATCCTGTCTATCGCTTCCCCTTTGTGCCAAGCGATCCGGCACGGTTGGATGAACGGTGTTACGAGGTCTATAACATCCAGGTGCATGGATTAATGAAGCGGTTGGTCGCCACGGGTATTGAGAAAATTGTGATTGGTGTATCGGGTGGGTTGGACTCGACCCAGGCGCTGATTGTGGCGGCGCGCACGATGGATCGCTTGTCGCTGCCGCGCACAAACGTCTTGGCCTATACCATGCCTGGTTTTGCCACCAGCACGACCACGAGGACGAACGCACACCGGCTGATGGAGGCGCTGGGCGTAAGCGCCCAGGAGATTGACATTCGTCCCTCTGCCATGCAAATGTTACGGGATATTGGTCATCCATTTGCGAATGGAAAGCCAGTCTATGATGTGACCTTTGAGAATGTGCAAGCGGGGGAGCGAACGTCGCATCTCTTTCGTTTGGCAAATTTCCACAATGGCCTGGTTTTGGGAACTGGTGATTTGAGTGAGTTGGCTCTGGGGTGGGCTACTTATGGCGTAGGCGATCATATGTCTCATTATAATGTCAATGCCTCGGTGCCCAAGACGCTCATCCAATATCTGATTCGTTGGGTAGCAGAGACCAGGCAATTTGGCGAGGAAGCATCCGCGATTCTCAACTCGATCTTAGAGACGGAGATTTCGCCGGAACTGGTGCCCGAAGCTGTGGGTGAGGATGAGAAGCCTGCCCAGCGCACCGAGGAAATGATAGGCCCTTACGAGTTGCAAGATTTCAATCTCTATTAC
>CAMPHP010000641.1 GCA_946885925.1 uncultured Litorilinea sp. | reverse complement strand
TGTTCTTCCTCAAGTCGTTCTTCTTGCCCCTCTCGGCGTGAAATCACTTCGCTTCGGACTTCACCTCCCGATAATAGTTCATCTGTTGACAACATGGTTACCTCCTTGCTACCTCCATTTTCATACGTTTGTCCTACAAACAATAGGATAACTCGTGTCATCGTTGATATGACGTATCGTTTTTGTTCTATTGTACACAACAAATGTTGTCTATACAACATGGCTCGGGTATTATAGCGTAAGATACAGGTGCAAGATACAGTCAAGGTTGATAATTGGGATCATACTGCGCTTTTCCACTTATGCAAAGTGAAATGTTTTGCCTGAAATTATCCGGGGCAGAATGGGGCGGAGTGGAACGTAGAATGACTACAACAATGGAGAATAGGATGAAAGTCGAGATTTGGTCAGACGTTGTCTGTCCCTGGTGTTATATTGGCAAGCGGCGTTTTGAGTCAGCGCTGGCGCGCTTTAAGCATCGCGATCAGGTGGAGGTCATTTGGCGAAGCTTTGAACTTGATCCTACTTCGCCGCGTCAGATTGAGGGTACACTGGACAACATGCTGGCGAAGAAACTTGGCGTTAGTGCTGCACAGGCTGCTGCGATGAATGCTCAGGTAACAGATCTTGCAGCTCAGGAAGGGCTGGAGTACCGGCTCGACCAGGCCAAGCCGGGCAATACATTTGATGCCCACCGTCTAATCCATCTTGCCGCAGCGCACAATTTGCAGGGTGCTGCCAAGGAACACCTGCTGCATGCCTATTTTAGCGGGGGGCTTGCGATTGGCGACCCCGAGACGCTGGTAAAACTCGGCACTGAAATCGGGCTGGACGCGGAGGCAGTGCGAGCGATGCTTGTAAGCGATGCCTATGCTGAAGAGGTGCGGGCGGATATTGAGCGTGCCAGATCGTTTGGTATTCGGGGTGTTCCGTTCGTAGCGATCGATGAAACCTATGGTGTTTCCGGTGCCCAGCCTGCGGATACGTTTCTCGCCGCGTTGGAGCAAGCGTGGGCTGCATCGCATCCTCTGGTCACGCTCGGCCAAGCTGAGGGTGTGGGTGTGTGCGAAGGGGATAACTGTGAAATTCCCGTGTCGGGAAGTCCGACCGTGCCGGATAAGGGTGCTGTAAAGGCGTAACGCAGTGACTATGGGCTGCATTGTACAAGCGCTATGGACACCTGCCCATAGATATATAAATCAACGTTTCCTGATGGGCAATGAATAAGGAGAGGATCGTGACTGTTAGTAGAGAGCGGTTTGAGCAGGGATTAAGCTACGATGCGTATAAGGCGCAGATGACCAAGAATCAAGAACGTTTTCTTGAGAACGAACGAACGCTTGAACTTGATGCTGAAGATGTAGCCTTCTTTCGGGCACTACCTGAGCCACTGAATGTTTTGGTGTTAGCAGAAGATTGGTGTGGAGATGTAATCAATAACCTGCCGGTGCTAGGTCGTTTAGCCGAGGCAAGTGGAAAGCTTACCCTGCGAATTTTCCTGCGCGACCAGAATCTTGACATCATGGACCAATACCTGAAGGATGGGCAATTCCGCTCAATTCCGGTATTTGTCTTTTTTGATTCGAAATTTAATGAACTAGGCCACTTTATCGAGCGACCGGCGCGCATAACGCAACTAATACAAGAGATGCGCAATGATCTCTTTGCCAATGATCCTCTGCTGTCTGCCTTCCCACAGACGTTATCGCCCAGCGAACTGCCTGAAGATGCTCGTTTGCGGCTTTCACAAGCTTATGCGGAATTCAATGCCAAGAACCGAGCGCTTGCGGTGAAAGAAGTGGTGCGCGAGGTGCAGAATGTGGTGAACAAGACCCCGTCATTTGTGACCATTCCTGTTGCTGCGGCAAGTAACGGCAACAAGCCGTCGTGGCAGCGTCCTGCTCAAGAGCGCACAGAAGGACCTGTGAAGGTCAGCATTACTTACTGTGCCGCATGTGGTTATGAACCCCAGACGCTAGAGTTGGCTTCGGCGTTGATGGGAGAGTTGCGTGACAATCTCTCATCGATTGAACTGATCCCGTGGCATGATGGGATGTTTGATGTAGTCGTTGATGGCGAATTGATCCATTCGATGTCGCGTGATGGTGGCTTCCCAGAGAGTGCCACGATCATTAACGCAGTACGCTCGCGCTTAGGTACGCCCACCAAGCAACTGGCGTAAGCTTGTTTGATTAGGTAGCTGCGCGTGAGTTGAAAACAACATCCTCGAAGTCCAGTGTAGGGACGGCTTCGAGGATGTTGTTTTTGAGCTATGAGGAAGGGATAGGACTGGTAGTATTATCTACTCGAAAGTAATTTCGGCTCGGTCAAGATACTCTTGGGGAATTGTCAGTCCTTGTTCTGCTGCCGCTGTTTGGTTGATGGCGAGGCTGCCCTTGCGCTGGCGCTCAATTGGGGTAGCGGCAATGTCTAATTCTCCCTTGAGGATGCCAACCGCCAACGCACCTGTATCGAGCCCATCCTGGTAGTAGTCTAATCCCAGGGCGACGGCTGCACCGCGCTCGGCGCTGGAGGGGTCGTTGGCAAAGAGGGGAATATCATTGTCATTGGCGACTTTGACCAGAGCCTCCAGACCGGCAACAACTGTACTGTCGGTACTGACAAAAAATGCCTCGACGCCGCGTGCCACGAGTGCTTCGGCTGCGGTCTGAACTTCGCCGCTATTGCTGATCGTGGTGACTTCCAGCGCAATACCCAACTTCTCTGCTTCTGGCTGGGCAATCTCCGTGTTTACAACCGAGTTGGCTTCGGCTGGATTGTAGATGTAGCCAACTGTTTTCGCTTCGGGCAAGATATCAGGGATTAATGCCAGCGCATCCTCGACCGGAGCCAATGCCTGGATGCCAATCACCCATGCCGGATGGTCATCGGCTGCGGTAGCGACTCCAGCGGCATAGGGGCTGGTGACAGCATTGAAGACAATTGGGGGACTCTGTTGGTCTTGGGTTACGTTAAAGGCTGCTTGCAATGCTGGCGTGCTGGTCGCAACGATTACGGCGACACCTTCATCGACAAAGCGTTGCGCGATGGTGGTGAGCGTGGCAATGTCACCCTCGGCATTCGCTTCAATGATGCGCACGGTTTCGCCATCAATGTAGCCTGCTGCGGCGAGTGCGTCTTTGACACCTTGCTGTTCAGCATCAAGCGCAGGATGGCTGACGAGCTTCATTAGCCCCACCACAGGCAAATCGGCGGCAGCGCTGGTTTCGCCATTGCCGGTTTCGCTATTCGCTTCTTCTGTAGGAGCTCCGCTTGTAGGATCTCCGGTAGCTTCCATTGTGACTTCTTGGGCAGGCGCATCGGTGGC
This sequence comes from uncultured Litorilinea sp., assembly GCA_946885925.1. Next base: position 117 of record CAMPHP010000641.1, on the reverse strand, counting down.
TTCCGGTGCAGATGTTTCGGAAGGCGTCACGGTGTTGGAACTGCAGCCGGTAACAATGAGGAACAACATGATCATCGACAAAATAATGCTTCGCGAGCGAATCATAAATCCTCCATT
>CAMPHP010000640.1 GCA_946885925.1 uncultured Litorilinea sp. | reverse complement strand
TTGTAAGACTGTAAGAGCAACTCATCTTCAAAAGGCTTAAGTTGTCTATGAGCATTGGCTTCGATGCTATGCTTATCAACAGCCGCCTCCTGCATGATGTTTCTCGCAAAACTGTAAGGAGGCTCAATCCCTAGTTGAATCCTTTCGACCAAATGATTTGTTAAGCGCTCGACCTCACCTGGATGGGCAATATAGAAAATTACATCAGGCTCAAAATCCAATGCCTTGGTTTCTAGAGCCATAAGAATTTGAAGCGCGGTATAACCAGCGGCACTAAAATTTAGGCTTTCATAGTTGCTATAGGTGCTACGATCATTTTCAAGATTCAGCCGCTTTTCGAGGAGTGTGTCAAAAGTTTCATGATCGGCAACACCCCAGCCCATTGCATGGGAGGTGCCCAGAATTGCAATTCTAAATGTACCGGGTGGCTTCTGCTTCTCGTAGTCCTTATCTCGCATTCCCCAGCGATTCGTCGTAAATGGCTTGTCATAGAAGAGAATGCTAGTTGAAGGGGCGAGTTCAGCTTTTAGGAAATCGTTAGTAAAGTGAGCTACTTCTGTTTGCCAAATGTTTGGAGCTTCTCGGTCAGCTTGAGAATAAATTTCCCAGAGTTGGCTGTTGAAGCGATTGACGCCGATGAGGTCTTCATAGTAGCCACGCTCGAGTAAATCGGCATCTTGTGTGTTCAGCCTTGCCACCTTGAGGTCACGCAGCACTTCCTGCGTCTTCCCCCCAGGCAATGAGTACACGCTAGGAGTGCCGAGCAGATAGACCAGGACGAGTGATGCCACTGTTGTCACTGCAGTGCGGAAGAAAGCCACTGGCTTGGCGTTCTCACGGGCAGAGGACGCAGTTTTGGCGTCGCGGATGTACATATAACCTGCGATGAGCGCCACGACCAGCAACACGCCAGCGACACTCGCTACACCTTGCCACGACAACTCCACTGTCGTCCACAATGACAACCAGTCTGCGACCGAGGTGCTGGTCCACAATGACCACAGAATGCAGATGAGAAGAAAGGTGAACGCGGTGCGCAGCGAGATGGAGGAGAGTTCGCGCCAGGTCCAGGTGCGTGTGCCTAAGGTGCGTTTGCGTCCCTGCCTCAACTCCACCAACGAATTGATGACCACCAACACCGCTAAGATTGCCCAAAACAAACCATCCTGCCAGGCCAGCAAGAAACTCCCGCGCAGCCAGAACCACTGGTATGCATGCAAAAACCAGGTGGCAAAGAAAACAAACAAGGTTGCCAAGACCAACCCCAGCGTCGCTCCCAGCTTGCGCACTCGAAAGTAGGCAGGATAGTAGAAGACCTTCAGCATGAAGTCTTTCCAGTAGATGTTGATGCGCCGCCAGAAATCAGTGAAGCTGGATGCCAGAAAGTAGAGATGATGCGTTTCAGGTAAGTTGAAGCCAAATAAGTGCAACATGCCCACAATCAGGTGAAACTGGCCTGAGACACGCAAGTAGAGCAGAAAGTTGGTGACCAAGTAGCGCATCAACTCACTGGTGTTGGTCACATCCTCTGGTCCGATCAGCAAATAGTAGCTGACAAAGCGGTAGAGGATGAGATGGATCACGCCACGCACCATCCAGTCGATGCCTGTCTGGTAGATGCGAGCGTGCGCTGCGTTGTAGTAGGTGCGCCGAAAAGTGGTGAAGTCCACCACGGGAAAGAGCGGGAAGACTACATTGGGCAAGAGAAAGAAATAAGCCAAGCTCTGTGTGTAGTTGACCGCTTCCTTTTGATGGCGCAGGTCATACATGTAGGCAATCAGCCGGAACATGAACATGGAGCCCAGAATCGGCCAGATGGCGGCTGACCAAGGCAAGACAAGCCAACCGCTCCCCCACTCGGTACGCAGCAGTGCCAATCCAGCACCTGCCACTACGAGCAGCGCCACCCGGATCGCAAAGGCAAGCGGCAGATGGCAGATGACAATCAGCCCAAGTCCAAGCGCCACCAGCCACAGCCCGTTGACCCATCCAAACACCCCTGCAATCGCCACCACTGACAACAGCACGAAAAAGGGCAGGCGATAGCGCATGGGTAGCACCAGATGCACTACAAAACCATAGAAGGTCAGCCACATGATGTTTTGCGCAAAGACTTCGTTCTCCAGGGCATATTGACCGACTACTACTACCACCAGCCATACCTCGGCAATCAGCAGTGCCGCCTGTCCCACATCACGCCCACTTACCACACGCAAGCTGCGCCAGTTCCCCATCGCTTCTTGTAGCGTAGCCCCAGAAAGCACTCCACTCGCCAGCACAACGCCTGCTCCCACCGCTCCCAGCAGAATCAGCTTGTCCAGACCCGTCACCAGCCCGGTGTTAATCGTGAACATATCAGATGCTACAGCAATGGCGATGGTTACCACACTCAGCAGCAGCCATACGCTCACAGGCTGTTTCGCCAGTGAAGGAATGCAGATTGCCCCGGCAAAGAGGATGGCTGCGCCACTCAAGGCTAGTGCCACTTGTCGCGCTCCGATGCCTGGCAACCCACCCATCCCCAACATATCTGCCGTAAACGCAAAGAGCACAGCTCCTGCACCTGCCAACATCAGCAGCATAGGAATCAGGCGCAGGATGAGCACATACGGCTGCGGTAGCAAGCCTGGATGCGTACCTATGGACGAACGACTCTCTGCCATCGGTTCCACTCTCTTTTACTCCTCATTAATCAATTGCGTAACGTGAGACAATCATGACCCTTTACGGGTGTAACCCTAGAGGAATAGTATCTTGATTGGCCACGAGCATCTCATACAGTCGATCCGCAATCATCTGGTGTCCTATTGGGTTAGGATGCCAATCCCAAGGCTCAAGCCGAAGAGATTCTGCGTTCTCTGGCCAATAGACATCTTGTAAATCTAGTACGACAAACCCAGCTTCTTTTGCAAGCTCAATTAAATGCGCCGACTCCTCAGGCTCATCTACACCGACAATTCTGGGCAGGAGTATCCAGACAGGCAGGAAGCCTTGCTGTTGGCTATCTGCCACAATCTGAGCGTAGGCCCAAGAAACTAGTTCATCACCAAAAGGTGCAAGTTGCCTTTTTGCATTTGACAAGGACGTATCCTGCGTAACCTGCGCCTTTTGGACAACTTCATTAACATAGTCGAAGGGAATATCGACCTCGTCTCGAATCCTAGCAACCAGATTATCAATTGAGCGGCTGGCTTCACTCGGATGGGCTACATACAAAACTGCATCCGGTTCAAATGGCGGCACCTTTGTTTCTAACACCAACAGCCTGTCAAGCGTGCTATAGCCAGAGGATGCAAAATTCAATATCTCATATTGCTTATAGGTGTTGCCGCTATTTTCGGCATTTAGCCGGTCTTCCAAAAGCCATTCAAATGTTTCGTTGTCAGCCACTCCCCAACCAAGTACGTGAGATGCACCAATCAGGGCCATTCTGTAGGTACCTGCTGGCTTCTGC
>CAMPHP010000639.1 GCA_946885925.1 uncultured Litorilinea sp. | reverse complement strand
AGTTGTTGCGGTATAGGTTGCAGCGGTCGCGGTTTATGGAGCAAACTACTCATATCGAACTCCTGCTTTGGGAACCGTATTGCTGGTCAGTTGCGCGCCTTGATGTTGTGAACTCTGTCTTTGTGGAATTCGGCGTTGGGTGATGTGGTATAGCATACGCTACGCTGTACAAGATAAAAAGTCGCAAAAAGCAGGAGAAGCTATAAGTAGAAGTGATATGCCGAACGTGGTATGATCCACGCACCGGCCCCGGCTACTCTTTTCGGGTTTGATTGCGACGATGCCGGGCAAGCAAGGCGCGAAAAGCGCGTCGCGGGTCAGCGGGATAATCACCGCGCAGTGCGCGGTATTGCTCCAGCCAAGCAGGGTATAATTGCTTTGCAGATTCAGTATCTGCAAAGGCAGGGTTACTCATTTGTTCCAGCACCCAACGGTTACAGGCAAGGGGAGGTGCGCCCAGGTGTGTATGGAGGGCAGCGACGCTGGACAACACTGGATTGGCTTGGGCAAAGTGGGTCAAAAATAGAGAAGTCAGTGCGTCCAACGTCGCTGGGAAGGAGGGCCAAACCCGGAGATCCAGGCCGATCCCAGGTTGGCGAAGAGGCAAATAGGTAACTGCCACAGCAATTTTACGCGCCAGGATGTCCTGGCCCATCCGCTCATTTACCACCTAAAGCCCCAAGGTTTCGTAGGGGGTGGGAGCGTCTGTAATAAAAGTGTGTGGCCCCACAACAAAAATCATGGGCCAGGGTAGTTCGACGGCATAAGTATTGGCTAGGGTGTGCAGCCAGCCCACCAAAGCGCCTGGGTCGGCGTGCAGGTGTGCGCACAGTTGCACTTGCAGTTCCATAATCGTTGTCGAGGGCAGGCCGGCTTGCCTCTGCCCACCAATCTAGCACATATGTTCTAGAATTGCAAGCATGAATATTACTAGAAAGTAAGCTATCCGGTGCGAATTGACGCCCATCTCCATGTCTTTGCTCCACAATCTGACCAATTTCCACGAGAAGTAGACGAGACACTGCGCGCAGAACGTGGCGAAACTGTTGAAAAACTTTTGGCGTTGATGGAAGAACATGGCATTGACCATGCTGTATTGGTACAGATCGGCGGTACACAACTAGAACAACATGCCTATCTGCTAGATTGTCTGCGCCGCTATCCCACACGCTTCCAGGGCATCGGCCTGATCCCCCCTTCGCTAGCTAACCCAGTGCCCCACATGCAGGCATTGGCGGCAGGTGGCATTATGGGCTTTCGCCTGTTAGACTTGGGCGGCCCTGGCCCCGAGCATGCACCCCTGCAGGAGCATCCGATTTATCCAATCTGGCAGGCCGCGGCAGAGCATGACTTTGTAATCTGGCTCTACCCGCGCTTGGGTGATCTGCCACTTGTGCCTCGGCTCTTGGCTGCATTCCCCACCACACGCGTTGTATTGAATCATCTGGGTGTAACGCGTGGCCCAGGCAGTTTCTATTATGATGAAACAGGCCGCCCACGTATTGAAACACCTTTCCCACCCCCAATTCACACATTATTGGCCGATATTGCACGCCATGAACAAGTGGTGGTCAAGTTGTCGGGACAATATGCCTTTAGCAACGAACCTTATCCCTATCGCGATCTGGCTGATTGGCACCAAACGCTCTATCACTACTTTGGTGCAGACCGGCTCATGTGGGCGAGCGATTTTCCGTGGATTGTAAAGCAACCTGGTTATGCAGCACTCTTGCGCTTGGTAGACGAGCTATTGCCAGGTTTGAATGCGCGGGAACGCGAAGCGATTCTGGGCAAGACCGCACATGATTTTCTACGTTTTAGGAATGATGGCTAAGTCTGCGCCAGAGAACTGATCGCGCGAGAAATGATCGCGAGAGGAATGATAAGAAGGAGAATCGTAAGGAAGTAGGGACTAAGCCAGCATTGATGCGTAATCCCTACGCTTGCCATGCAAGTCCCCAATAGCAAGCGGAGCGACGGGTAATCGTCGCTCCGCAAAGGCTCATTGACTAAGTTTGACTGATAATTACCTTAGTTCGTCCCTGTGACGGTCTCGGTATCAGTCACACCTTCTGTGCCAGTCATCTCTTCAGTTTCGGTGATGGTACCGCTCTCTTCACCACCCTCGGTGTCTGTAATAACCGTGGTCTCAGTCGTGGTTTCAGTATCGGTGATAACCGTCACGTCTGCGGTATCGGTAATAACAACCTCTTCAGTCGTGGCCTCAGTGTCGGTTACAACCTCGGTCGCGGTTTCGACGGTTGCTTCCGCTTCGACAGTTGCTTCCGCCTCTGTAGCTTCTGTAGCTTCAGCCTCTGGGGTTGTGCCAGTACCCGCGGCAGGGGTAACAGCAGTTGTATCACCGCCGGATGGTGTGCCAGCGTCGCCACCACCACCACAGGCGGCGAGGATCAATGATGCGCTCAAAAGCATCGCTGTCACACCCGCAGCCCATTTACGAGAACGGAGTGTCGTAATTCGGGTGGTTGTAGCACATTGATTTGCTTCCATGGCTTTGTTACCTCCTTAAATGACGGTTGTTTGGATGAGATGATTTGTGTAACACCACCTGTGTTACACAGTTTTTATAACACATACTGCATAACTAGGCACAAATCTATGCACTTCAAAATAGAGATTGATAAGAATAGAAATTGTTAGACGCCGAATTGGGCGGCTGCCTGTCTATTTTCTATGAACTCGGCGTCTCTAATAAGACCGATTATGCATGTAATGGATTATAAAGGCGTGCTTAGAGAAATAAAGGTGACTGTCAAGATTCCTAAGTGCAATATTCCCGCGTTGCACATTTTAGAACTGACAGTCACCGATGAGAGGTGCAAATACTACGCTTACTCCGTAACAGTCTCGGTAGCTTCAATGCCCTCAGTACCAGTCATAGTCTCGGTAGCCCCTGCCTCAGGAGTACCAGCTTCTTCGGTCGCTTCTTCAGTGGCTTCCTCAGTCGCCTCTTCAGTGGCTTCGCCCGTTGCTTCTGCAGTCGCTTCGCCGGTTGCTTCTTCAGTGGCTTCCTCAGTTGCCTCTTCAGTGGCTTCGCCCGTTGCTTCCTCGGTTACCGCTTCAGTTGCTTCTTCGGTTACTTCGCCGCCGGCTTCTTCGGTTACTTCTTCAGTTGCGGCTCCCCCTCCATCCGTGGCTCCAGGAGTAGTGCCGGTTCCTGTCGGCTGACAAGCTGACAACAGTAGTGATGCACTCAGTAGCATCGCGGCCGCACCTGCGGCCCATTTGCTCGGGCGAAGTGTCACAATACGAGTCTTAGTATGTTCGCTTGATTCCATAGTACCCTACTCCTTTGAGAATTGAAGAACGGTCAATAGTCGATGGTGACCACGACGCCGGGCCGCAGCCACATCCACTATTGTGGCGCATAAATGCGAACAAGGGTATCTATCCTGGTTTGTCTACCAGATAGAAGCAGAGATATATCTACAATCT
>CAMPHP010000638.1 GCA_946885925.1 uncultured Litorilinea sp. | reverse complement strand
GTTTGTGGCTGGATCGGGATATGGGTGCGCCGCGCAATCCCGGGGTGGTGGTGGTCGCAGCAGGAACCAGCGATTTGCCTGTGCTGGAAGAAGCCGTGCTGACACTGGAACTAATGGGCCATGCGCCGCTTCGCATCATGGATGTGGGTGTGGCAGGACTGCACCGGCTTTTGCCTCATATTCCTCCCATTCAAAGCGCCAATGTCGTGATCGTGGTGGCAGGCATGGAAGGAGCGCTGGCAAGTGTGGTCGGTGGATTGACTGCTGCACCCGTGATCGCAGTGCCTACATCGGTGGGCTATGGAGCGAGTTTTGGCGGGCTGGCTGCGCTGCTTGCCATGTTGAATAGCTGTGCATCGGGTGTGGCAGTGGTCAATATTGACAATGGCTATGGCGCAGGGCACATGGCAGCGCTGATCAATCAACGAATTGTAAAGTCGGCGTAGATCAGTTGGTAGAACGGAACGTGATATGAGTCAAACGAACCTAGAGAGTGGGCAAGCGTTGGCCCCAGATTTAGCCCCCGAAGTCGCTGAGAAATTGGCGGCGTTGCGGAGCATCTTGCATGGCTTTGGATCGGTGTTGGTGGCCTATTCGGGAGGGGTAGACAGCGCGCTGGTGATGGCAGTGGCCTATGAGCAGTTGGGAGAACGGGCATTGGCCTGTATCGGGGTTTCGCCCAGCTATCCAACACGCGAGATGCGGGATGCTATCAAGCTGGCTGAACAGGCTGGGATTCCTTACCGGCTGGTTAACACCAGCGAGTATCTTGATCCCAACTATGCCGCCAATCCCGCCAATCGCTGTTACTTCTGCAAGTCAGAACTGCACGACCGGCTGCATGAGATTGCCGAGGCCGAAGGTTGGCAGGGAGTAGTGGATGGCAACAATGCCAGTGATGTGGGCGATTTTCGTCCGGGGATGCAAGCCGCACGAGAACGGGGCGTGCGTTCGCCACTGTTAGAGGCAGGCATCACCAAGGCCGAGGTGCGGGCGATTGCTCACCATCTCGGATTACCTGTGTGGGACAAGCCCGCAATGGCCTGCCTTTCCTCGCGCGTACCCCACGGTACAGCCATCACACCTGAACTCTTGCGGCAGATCGAGGAGGCAGAAGATGTGCTGGTGGAACTTGGCTTTGCCCAATTCCGCGTGCGCCATCACAACGAACTCGCCCGCATTGAAGTACCCACCGAAGATTTTGCCCGCGCCCTAGAACATCATCAAGCGATTGTTGAGGGAATCAAGCGCGCAGGGTATCGCTTTGTGACATTAGACTTGGCAGGATTCCGCAGCGGCTCGCTCAATGGGGCGAGTGCGGCGAAGGTGATTGTGCCTGTTAGTGACTTGCTAGCCGTATGATCGCCTATCTTGATATGCCGTCGGGGATCTCCGGCGATATGTTCCTCGGCTGTCTCGTTGATGCGGGGTGGCCTGTCGAAAAATTGCGCGCTACGATTGAGCGATTGGGATTGCCGCCAGGTAGCTGGCATGTTGGCCAGGAACGAGTGATGCGCGGACCGCTGGCAGCGACGCTGCTCAACGTGGAGGCTGCTGAGGGTGACCAGCATCGCCATCTTCACCACATCGCGGCGATTCTCGACCAAGCGGATCTACCCGCATCTGTCAAAAGCCGCAGTTTGGCTGTCTTTCAGCGGCTGGCTGAAGCTGAAGCGGCAGTGCATGGCAGCAGCATTGAGGAAGTCCACTTCCATGAAGTGGGCGCGCTGGATGCTATTATTGATGTAGTGGGCGTTTGTGCGGGTTTGGAGGCACTGGGGATTGGCGAACTCTATGCGTCGCCTGCGCCGCTGGGTGAGGGTTGGACAAACAGTGCCCACGGGCGTATTCCCTTGCCCGCTCCAGCAACATTGGCAATCCTGAGTGGTGTAGGTGCACCGACACGACCTGCACCAGGGCCAGGCGAATTGGTGACACCGACTGGCGCAGCGTTGGTGGCCGAATTAGCAACTTTTCGCCAGCCGCCCATGCGACTGCAACGGATCGGGTTGGGTGCTGGACGCAAGCAATTTGCATGGCCGAATGTAGCGCGCTTGTGGTTGGGGCAGGCGGACACGGCAGAGAGCTTGAATGGACTGGTTGAACAGATGGTGGTGCTGGAGACCAATATCGATGATATGAATCCAGAATTGTATGCCGGGGTCAGCCAGGCTCTATTTGCCGCGGGGGCACGCGATGTCTGGTTGATGCCGATTCAGATGAAGAAGGAGCGTCCTGCTGTGCAACTTAATGTGCTCGCCCCAGCAACAGACGAAGCCGCATTGGTGACAATGCTGCTGCGCGAGACGACGACGCTGGGCGTGCGTTCGCAACCTGTTACACGCTATGCCGCCAAACGCACGACAGCGCGCGTGACGACCGCATTTGGCGATGTGCAGGTCAAGGTAAAGTGGATTGGCGGGCAGGCTGTGGGAGCCAAGCCAGAGCATGATGAGTGCGTGCGCCTGGCAGAAGCACACGGGATACCTGTGCGTATGGTCGATGAGGCTGCGGCAGCGGCGGCGTATACGGAGCTGTTGGCACCAGTAACGGTATTGCGTAATTGAGCAGGGGGAGAACTCGCATGATTCGCAAGCAAATCTTTGGCCGCACAGGCCACGAAAGCACTGTAACGATCTTTGGCGCGGCAGCATTGGGCCGTGTCAGCCAGGCAGAGGCCGACCGCACATTGGATGTACTGTTGGAATATGGCATCAACCATATCGACACAGCGGCTAGCTATGGTGATGCTGAGTTGCGGATTGGGCCGTGGATGCCTCGACATCGCCAGAACTTCTTCTTGGCGACTAAGACAGGAGAGCGCACCTATGCCGAGGCCAAGAAAGAGATTCACCGCTCGCTTGAACGGTTGCAAGTGGATCAGCTTGACTTGATTCAATTGCACAACCTGGTGCATCCTGATGACTGGGATGTTGCGATGGGACCAGGGGGTGCGTTGGAAGCAATCGTCGAGGCGCGTGCGGAAGGGCTAGTACGCTTCCTCGGTGTTACGGGTCATGGCTTGACTGTTGCCGCTATGCACCGGCGCAGCCTGGAACAGTTTGATTTTGATTCGGTGTTACTGCCCTATAACTACGTGCTGATGCAAAATGCCAAGTATGCCGGCGACTTTGAGCAGCTAATGGCGCTGTGCAGGGAGCGCAACGTGGCAGTGCAGACGATCAAGGCGATTACACGCGGGCCGTGGGGCAGCATGGAGCGCACCAGTAATACATGGTATCAGCCACTTACCAATCAAGAGGATATTGACGCTGCGGTGCATTGGGTGATCGGGCGAGAAGGTATCTTCCTCAACACCGTGGGCGATACACAACTCGTTCCCAAGGTTTTCGACGCTGCTAGTCGCTTCACCAGCCGTCCGTCGGATACGGTTATGCAGGAAGTCATGAGCGAGCAGCGCATGACGCCGTTGTTTGCCTAAGCTGCAACATTCTACT
>CAMPHP010000637.1 GCA_946885925.1 uncultured Litorilinea sp. | reverse complement strand
AGAGAGACCCCTACGGGGTGACAGAGCAGCGCGTCCGTCATGCCGGTCTCCCCTGGAAGGGTAGGCATCTCTCTGGATGGCGCGGTAGAGCAGCGTGATCCGTAAAGACGGCAACTTGCGTCGGTATTATGCACTGCGGAGTATCTGGGATAGGAATATGACGACTATCTTTGTGAAATTGGGCGGGTCGCTATTGACGGACAAACGTCAGATGGAGATGCCTCGCCAGGCAGTAATCCAGCGCTTGGCCCACGAGATCCAGCGAGCGCGTCTGGCGCGGCCCGATTTACGGATTGTCTTGGGGCATGGCTCTGGCAGCTTTGGGCATGTCCATGCCAAGACGCATGATACGCGAGCGGGAGTGACAAGCGCTGAACAGTGGTTAGGCTTTGCCAAGACGGCGGATGCTGCGGCGCGGCTCAACCGGATTGTGGTTGCCGAGTTGCTAGCAGCTGGCGTTCCTGCGTGGAGCATCCAACCAAGCGTGGCGTTGCGTTGTGCTGATGGGCGCGTGGCGACAGGGCCAGATGGGACGGTGCTGGCCGCGCTGGCGCGGGGATTGCTGCCAGTGATCTATGGCGATGTGGCGCTGGATGCGGTGCGTGGGGGAACCATCGCTTCGACAGAGGAGATTTTTCAGGCGTTGGATGATTCCTTGTTGCCGAGTAGGATTATTCTGGCTGGGGAAGTGGGGGGGATCTACAACGCTGACCCATTGGTTGAGCCTGGCGCGACCCTTATCCCGTTGGTAACGCCAGCGAGCTTTGCACAGATACGAGCTGGATTAGGGGGAAGCCACGGTGTTGATGTGACGGGGGGCATGGCTGCCAAGGTGGAACAAGTGCTGGGCTGGATCGCCAAGCGCTCTGAGCTCTCTGTATTGATTTGCTCTGGTTTGGAACCAGATAACCTCTATCATGCGTTGGTTGGAGAGCCTTATGCCGTGGGAAGTTGGGTGCGCGCAGCGTAAACGCACTGTGAATGTAGCGTAAATGTAGCCTACTCCGGCATAAGTGAATCCGGCTTACTGTGAAACTTCTCTAAATCCTCTATACTCATCCCTGCGCTGGGCACAGAGTCAGACGTAATCTGTGTCAGATGAACCAAAAACGTAGGGAAGCCGCTCTATTGATGAGGGTAGAGTGGCTTTATGGTGCCTACTGTTTCTCCTGGTTCATTTGCAGGATAGGTTTGGCAACGAGTATAATGCCGCAATACGTAGGGCTGGCTGCGGCTGACCAGGAGCAGGCTAAGTGTTGCTAATGCTAGCTCACGAAAGGCAATATTAACTTCGATGTTGACAACAACTATTTCTTTTATTCTCGTTCTTGGTGTTTTGGTATTCTTCCATGAACTGGGCCACTACTGGGTTGCACGTCGCAACGGTATTGTGGTCGAAGAGTTCGGGATGGGCTACCCGCCGCGGTTGATCAAACTCTTCCGCTACGATGGGACAGACTTTACAATTAATCTGATCCCCTTTGGTGGCTTCGCCCGCATGAAGGGCGAGGATGCGGGCGATATGACGCCCGGTTCGTTTAACGCCGCCAGCCGCAAGGCACGTGCTGCTACATTGGTCGCTGGTCCGCTGATGAATGCCTTGCTCGCCATTATTCTCTTTGCTGCCAGTTTTACGGCAGGCTTCCCTGCTGTGGTGGGGCATCCACTGGTGACAGAGGTAGAGGCCAATTCTACGGCAGCGGCAGTAGGCATCCAAGCCAATGACTTGTTGGTCACGTTCAACGGCCAGCCAGTGAGCGTGAGTGCCATTCCCGACTTTGAATATGAAGTGCTCACGCCAGAGAAAGGTGATCCTACGTTAGAGAGCCTTACCGTCTTGCGCGATGGAGCCACCATAGAATTGCCACTCAGCCAGGCGGTTTCTCAAGAGGAACTGCTGGAAGGAGTGAGCTATGTGCCGGTTTTGACTACAGAAGTAACCGCCGTGGCTGAGAATAGCCCTGCGTTAGCGGCAGGCATTCAAGCCGGTGATCTGATCTACAAAGTGAACGACACCGTAATCGGCGAAAATAGCCCGCTCAATGAAATCATCGGACAGCATCTGGGTGAGGAAATCACGCTGACCCTCTTGCGGGGTGACGAGTGGGTATCGATCCAGGTAACGCCACGCGTCAACCCACCCGAAGGCCAGGGATCACTTGGTGTCCAGATTGGCCCTGCAAGCAAGCTAGCCAAGCTGCCACTGCTTAGTGCATTGTGGGAGGGTGTGCGCTCTACAGTCGAGTATGTACTGTTGGTGTTGCAACTTCCTGTGTTGTTGTTGGCAGGCCAGCTACAGCCAGCCGACGCTCAGTTGACTGGTCCGGTGGGCATTGCCCAGATGGTAGGTGGGGCTGTATCTGCAACAATTGATACGGGACTTTGGTTTCCAATTTGGCGCTTATCAGCCGTTTTGAGTGCAGCGTTGGCGATTACCAATTTGCTGCCCTTACCGGCATTAGATGGCGGACGTCTTCTTTTTATTCTCGTCGAGGCCGTGCGAGGCCGGCGCGTCAGCCCAGAACGCGAGGGCATGATCCACATGGTGGGTTTTATGCTGCTGCTTGGGTTGATGGTGCTGGTAACTGTGCGGGACATCACAACTGTCCAACAGGGGATCGATTGGATCTCCATACTAGGACAATAGGAAGTCACATGGCCGCAAAACGAAAGGCTGTGCCGACTGCATGAGTGAGCAATCGGCCAATTCTCAAGACCCGGTTCAAAGTAGCTGGCAAGCATCCCCGATACCTGCCACTTCTTCCATTTCGATTGGTACGACCGGAATCCGAACGACACAAACCCCTGCTTGCCCTGAATGTGGCGAGCGAGTCCATAGCCACACTGGTGTTTGCCCTGCCTGCGGTGAAGATTTGGTGCTCAAGCCAAAACAAATTCGCTGTATGCACTGCAAGACGGTTGCCAGTTCTGAACTGATCGTTTGTCCTGGCTGTGGGCGTGAATTGCGCGAGGCTCCACCCAAATTCGTCACGATTGGTGCCCCAGCGTTGCTTGCGTTGCTCTTAGTGATGCTTGTTGCGACGCAATGGGAACGAGTTAATCCCATTCCCTGGGCAAGATCGAATCTAGTACGCGGTGTGAACATCGTAGAAGATATTAGCGCCAATATGGAACCAGCGGTAGTCATTGTGATGACTCCAATCGTCACGACACCAATGGTTGAAACTGCTGGAGAGAATGTCGGCAATGTAGAGGGCAACGTAGCAGATAATAACGTAGCAGACAAGAATGTAGAGGCTGTCGCAATGGCCGCGGCTGAAAATCCGGCTACATCCGATACTGCTACAGAGGCCCCTACAGATAGCGCCAGCGCGGATGACAACGGCGCTGAGATTCCTATGGTGTTACGTGTCGCCGAGGAACCGCCAGTAGGAGGAGTCGGCGGGCCAGAGCTTACAAAGACCGCTTCATCTGCTTTGGTGGAAGATGAGGCCGCGCAAG
>CAMPHP010000636.1 GCA_946885925.1 uncultured Litorilinea sp. | reverse complement strand
TCCAACTCCATGTCGAGTATGCCACCTAGCTTGGTCTCGTGGTGGGTAATACGTGCCACATAGCCGTCTACATAATCTACCAGGCGCGCAATGGTATAGAGCAGCGCGGGCAGCCAGGCTAACCAACCGGCAGAGCGTGGGGCAAAGAGAAAACCAGCCAGCAAAAAGAGCAACAGCCCGCAGGTAAGGGTTAAATTTGTGCCATAGCCAAAGGTGGGCAACAAATGGATGCTGGTAGGGGGATGGTTGGTGGGCAGAATCCACCAGAGCACACCCAACTCAATGATCATGGTCGCCGCGGCCCAGCCTAGCCACCAGTTTGCCCACGGCACGCTCCATAGACTCTGCAATAACCCATAGCCACCGAGCAGAAATGCGCCATAAACGAGCGCCGTTACCAGCCAGCGCCAACGCAAGCGGCGCAAGGCAATACGGTTGGCATTGGATGGTATATTGGGCAACTCAACAGCTTTGGTTTGACCCACCATGGAGATGTCTATTCTTTGGTTCTATTTTGTGGTTCTATTCTTGGGCGGGTTGGGGTTGGTTCAAGACCGATCCTCCGAGCGTAATCAGGGCTGCACCAATCTGGCGCAAGCAGCTATCGAGGTCATCGTCAATGCGACGGAGTGGCAGCCAAAGCAACTCCCACCGTTCGGCACGCGGGCGAATTTGGCTTTCTTGGGCTGTGGCGGGTGGCGGCTCGGCACAGACAATGCCCAAGTTGCCTCCACGCGCACGCAAGGTAATGTCTACTGGCTGGTCGCCTACCAGGCGATTTTTGAGTGGACGCAGCCGGTTGGCGCGCAATGCATCCCACAATCTATGAAATGGATCTTCTTGGGCCGGAATAAAGAGGTCGCGCACATCGCTGGCGTGGGTGAGACGGTCAAAGGTTGTGTGAATAAAGGTGATGCGGCGCATGGTGGCAGAAGGTATGGGGGATTCAAGACGCTGCATTGGCCCAAGTTCGATACGGAAATAGTAATCTTGGGCGCGCGGATGATCTGCCTCTGCGGGGAGCAATTCGCTGCGCGTCATCAGACGATAGCGGCGGGTGGCAGCGTAATAGGTGATGGTCTGGGCTTCGGGCTGGTCACCAAATGAGCCGGTTTGATAGAAGGCCAAGTAATCTGCCCCGACTCGCGGGGGCGCTGTGCGCTGGGGTACGCGATACCATCCCTCGGCAGCAGCATGACGCAAATCCTCGGCATTGTTGAGAACGGCAACTAAGACCGTACGGCGACGGTAAGTCGGATCAGCATAGGTGGTCATCGAATGTCCCTAATGAACCCTAAATTTGATAATGGTTAGGAAGCCGCACTGCGAGCAAAAATATCGCCCGACGCTCCATCAATGGGCATGGTTGCCAACGTCGCACGCAGTTCGTCGCCGCCGATCCAGCGAGGCGATTGCCAGCAATGCGCTTCGCCCACCGACCAGTTATAGCGATAATCGCCCAGTTCACCCAAGCGTGCGATACACTCCAAGGCGATTGCGCGAGCGGCAGGGATGTATTCAAAGGAGATCAGTTGCAGTGGTTGGGATAGCCCTGCCAAGACCTCAGCCTCAAAGCCCTCAACATCAATTTTGCAAAAACGTGGAACACCATAGCGAACAATGAGATCATCCAAGGTGGTGACTGTGACCGTCACCTCATCTTCCCAACGCACCCCTGCAAAAGAATCGACTTGGCGCACTGCATCGATCCATTGTGACGAGAGGGTGCTGACCGTGGGATTGCTGGGGCTGATGTGCAGGCTCATTTTCCCAGAAGCAGCTCCAACCGCTTCTTCGACCAACTCAACGTTGGCGGCGCGCCCATAGAGGTTGCGTAACAGACGCATGCACGCGGGCTGTGGCTCTACGGCTACGATGGCCGCGCCCAAGCGGCTCCAGACATGAATGCGATTGCCAACATGCGCGCCAATATCAAAGCAGAGATCGCCTGGATTAAGCAAGCGGGCGTAGAAAGCTGTCATGCGCCGCAGCTGAAAAGGTTTTGCATAGTAGATTAGCAGCGAACGCAGCAGACCTAGATTTTGGCGTGTAGCGTGGAAGGATTGGCGCACGGACGGTGGTCCTATGAAAGGATTACTTTAGAGACTCTGTTTATGAAACTTAATCCTGATTGTCCATGTCGAGAGCTTCCCAGAAAAGCTCCACTCTGCTCAACAGCGTATCAATATTGCTATACGCGCTTTCTCTAGAAGTAACATCAGCAATAAGCACGACCAACACATCATCTACGACTGCATATAGGATACGCCAGCTTTGCCCCACTTTACTCCGGCATAAGTCATATCGTGCTGTGCGTTTAATTACAACTACTTCAGCAGGGTAAGGCTGTTCAGCAAGTTCCTGCAGCTTCTGGTCAATTCTCTGAATGAGTTTCTTATTTGATAGAAATATAGCGTGGCTCTACATTTTGTACAACTCGCTTTGACGTAGCCCATCATACAGCAATCGAGAAGGCAAAACTTCTACCGCGCCTTCTATCCTCGTCATGTATCCTAGAGGATGGCTGTTCTGATGATTCTTCTTTACAACCAAACCAGAAGTCATCTCGGAATGACGTACGCCTTGTCACCCCGCAGGAGTGACAAGGCGTAAAACTTTGAGATATGATCCGGAAATTGCTCTGTGCTGCATCGTTTGAAGCATGTAAAGCTAGGGGCAGCACGCCGCCAGATTGAAGGAGGCACATTATGGCGAAACAAGAGCAGAATAGCCAAGCTGAAACGTTGGAGCGCGGTGAGATCTATTTTCTCTATCGACCTGCTGTGGGAGAGGAGGAGGTCAAGGGACTAGAAGATGTGCAGCGTTTTTTCTTGTTGTTGCATCCTGAAGGATCGCGTAACTACCGGCTGATTATCATCGGCAGGAAGAGGCTGCCCGAAGCCGACAGGCCAGGTGAACGCTATTGGGGCTTTGTCGATGATGTTATGGCTACGGATAAGGAGCTCCAGGAGGCGCTTGCCCCGGAGATCTATGAGACGAAAACTCGTGGCGAACGCATGGTTGGGGCAATGCGTCTTGCTGGTTCGGGTGAATATCAACTCGTTCGTCATGGCAGACACACCCATTTGGTTTATGAATTAGCTCTGCCAGGGCAACCCAGCGAGTTGCTGCGCGACTTGAACATCGAGCGTGAGGCGAGTTACATCATTAGCGTCAAGAACCCGGACGCCCCGGCACCCCAGGGCGCGGGGCTAGAGAGGGGTCAGAAGGCAGAATTGCCCCAGCGGCTGCGGGATCTCTTTAAGGGGCGTCGTTTTATCAATGCTGATCCGCCCGAATTGCTCGATTATAAAGGGGTAGAGATCGTGCTTATCAGTACGGCTGAACGTCCGGAAGAGTTGGGGATCGATTTGGAGGCGGAGGACAGAGCCACCGAGAAGGATGCGGCGGAGGTCTTTAAGGTATTGTATACCTTAAAGACCTCCGCCGCATCCTTCTCGGT
>CAMPHP010000635.1 GCA_946885925.1 uncultured Litorilinea sp. | reverse complement strand
CTCGTTCACTAATGATATGAGAGGTCATGATGTAAGAATTATAGAATAACTGTAAGTTGACATGTCAAACGATAAATTCTATAATTCTCCATATTTTTCTGATCAATGTTATAAAAATTAACTATGCAAACATTTTGCGGTCTCACAACTGATGGTATGCTGGACTATCTAGCCGCCATCTATAGATTAGCCGAAGCTAATGATCGTGTCACCACGAGTCTATTGGCTGACATGATGTGTGTATCTCCGCCTGCAGCTAGCAGTATGTTGAAGCGGCTGCAAGACTCAAACTTTGTAGACCGTTCTGCTCCTGATGGCATTACCTTGACCGAACAGGGCAGGTTGGCCGCGCTCCAGTTGATCCGTCGCCATCGCCTCCTCGAAGTTTTCTTGGTAGAGGTTATGGACTTTACTTGGGATCAGGTCGATGTGGAAGCTCACCGGCTCGAGCACGCCATAAGTTCTGCTTTTGAAGAACGCATTGATCGCCTCTGCAACTATCCTACACGTTGCCCTCATGGGGATCCCATTCCGCTCAAAGATGGGGCTATGCCCGCTGAAACGTTGCTGGCAGTGACGTCACTAGCGTGTGGGCAGCAGGGTGTGTTACAGCGTGTGGGTACAAATGAACCCAGCATTCTGCGTTATCTTAGCCAACTCAAACTGATGCCAGGTCGTGAAGTGCGCCTGGTCGATATGGCCCCATTTAATGGTCCAGTTACCTTAGAATTGCTCAACTTGACTAATGGTGACGCACAGGCCAATCCTACCCAGATTTTAGGGAGTGAACTGGCTGATCAACTCTTTGTGCGCGTATCAAGCTAGCCCTCTTTTCTCCCGCGTCCAATTTAGACCCAACGGACAAATGCAGCACAAGCTTATCACCCCCAAGGGATGACTTAATTGCTCATCCAGACTTATATCCACAACTTTGGCCCACAACTTTGGCGAAGGAGTCAGTTTACCGATGGATCATGTCGACTATGTAGCAGCCGGTGGTGTCATCATTGATGATGGCAAGATGCTACTCTTGGACCGGCCTAGCCGCGGTGAAATACGGCTGCCCAAAGGTCATGTAGACCCTGGCGAAAGTCACGCCGAGACGGCATTGCGCGAGACAATTGAAGAAACTGGCTATGCTGAATTAGCAATTGTCGCTGATCTGGGCGAGCGATTGGTGGAGTTCGAGCAGAAAGGGCGTCCCTATCGCCGTCTCGAGCACTACTACCTCATGCGTAAGGTCGGCGACCGTCAAGAGACTCGTTCACTCAAGGATGAAGAACAATTCCGTCCGATGTGGATTGCTCTGGCTGAGGCGGTTGATCTGCTTACCTACGCTGCCGAGCAAGATGTGGCGCGCCGGGCGATTGCCCTCTATCAAAAAGAATTGGGTGTAGAAGCGTAGAGGTGTAGAACATAGAGGCTTTACCAAAAGCGGTGACAGTCACAATCTCGTGAACTGTCACCGCTGCACTCGTTAGAGGATAAGTCCGCTGACACACTGCCCTACCATACGCCACGAGCCACTGGAATGGTGGGCAAATCATTATTTTGATAAACGGAAAAAGCCCACCCGCCATCAATCTTTGCGCGTTGGGCCACCTGTTGGAGGCATGGTCAAGAGATCATGCCATTTTTTTACAATTGGGTGAACAGTGCATGTTCACCACTGGTTGCGCTAATTGCGGAAACGATAGGTAATTCGTCCGCGGGTTAAGTCGTATGGGCTCATCTCGACTTTAACCTTATCGCCCAGCAATACGCGAATGTAATATTTGCGCATTTTGCCGGAGAGATACGCCAATACCGTATGTCCATTTTCCAGTTCGACACGGAACATGGCATTGGGCAGGGTATCAACGATCTTTCCCTCTAGTGTAATTGTTTCTTCTGAAGACATGTAACTCCGTTCTGAATCTGCTGTGTATAGAAAAGACCACCGACAGAGAAGGCACAATCCCTCTCCACCGGTGGCTTACTGGGCAAGAAAAATCTACACAGCGCGCTTAGGAAGGCGTTGGGATTTGCGAATTGCCTTTTGGCGCTTGATGCGCTTGATTTCGCTCTTGGATGTGAACCACCGCTTTTGTCGGACGATGGGCAGGATACGCGCTTCTGCCACGGCCTTGCGGAATCGCTTTAGAATGCTCTCCTGGCTCTCGCCAGCTCGAAGTTCTACGCTCATTTAGATTCACCCCCTCTCAATGCGGAACAGCACGCCGAATTTGCAAGCTACGCCCAAACGGCGGCTACTCACGGCTATTGATTCGTCGTGATTGGTTAATCACGGTTGACGAGTCTCTATTGACTAATCTATGTCACTCATCTATCTTGATCAAGATAGATCAAGCTATAAACAAAGCTAACAGATACAGTATCTCCAACCTTACGGAGTATACTGTATCTGCATATAGAGGTCAAGAAATGAGGGGGCAGGTCAGCAACAGCTACGTTTGTGCTATTCTTCGTCGGGGACTTGGGCCTGTTCTTCACCGCTATAACTGCCATTATCGCTACGAGCTTCGCCAGCATCTTCACCGCTATCATCGCCAGGAACTTCGCTGCTGCCCTCGCCAAGATCTTCACCCCGATCTTCACTACCAGCAGGAATGCTGCCCTCAACTTGGCGCAAGCTCAAGCCGACACGCTGGCGCTTGCGGTCAACCCGCAGTACCTTGGCTTGTACTTGGTCGCTCACACGAATGGTCTTAAGCGGTTCGGCAACAGCAATGTCGGCAATTTCACTGATGTGAATTAACCCTTCAATCCCTGGCTCTAGCTCGGCAAAAGCGCCAAAGTCAACGATGCGGGTAATTGTCGCGCTCACAATATCGCCCGGTTGGTAGCGCTCTTCTACCGAATCCCACGGATTCGCCAACAGCCGCTTGCGGCTCAGGGCGATGCGCTGGTTGTCCGGCTCGATGCGAATGACCTGTACATCAATCGTCTGCCCCACTTCCAACGCCTCACGCGGGTGGTTGATGTTTGACCAGCCGATTTCGCTCACATGGAGCAGCCCATCAGCCCCACCAATATCGACAAAGGCACCAAAGGGGCGCAGGCTACGCACCTCACCCGTAATGACATCGCCCACGTGGAGTGTCTTGAAGAGTTCTTCGCGGCGCGATGCTTGGTATTCACGCTCTGCCAGCGATTCGGACATAACCAGGCGTCTGCGCCGGCGTTCGACCTCGATCACCTTGAGCCGCATCTTCTGCCCGATGCGATTCTCTAGCTCGATGCGTCGTTGATCTTCCGTCAAATTGCGAGGCATATCCACAATGTGCGATGCAGGCACAAAGCCACGCAGGTGATTGAATTCAACGGTCAAGCCGCCCTTGTTGTAACCAACCACTCTATGCATGGTGATTTCGCCGCTATCCATCAACTCTTGGGCACGCACCCAATCGCGTTGCTGGAGAGCATCTGCCATGCTCAAGACAAAAATGCCATCATCGTCAGGCTGCTTG
>CAMPHP010000634.1 GCA_946885925.1 uncultured Litorilinea sp. | reverse complement strand
TATCTGGGCAGCACTGCCACCATTGGTCTGCCCGCAGGCCAAGTACAGATACACCAGCGCACCAACTATCCTTGGGATGGCGAAATCACCTTAACCGTTGAGCCAGAGACGCCCCAAAATTTTGCGCTCTATCTGCGCATTCCAGGCTGGGCACGCAATCAACCCATACCAAGCGACCTCTACCATTACCTGGATACTCCACAAGCCAACCAGGCGAGTGACGCAAGCACAGAGCCAACTCTGACCATCAACGGCACCTCGGTCCCAATCCAGCTAGAGCGAGGCTATGCGCGCATCGAGCGTACATGGCAGCCGGGCGATCAAGTCCAACTCAGTCTGCCCATGCCCGTTCGCCGCGTGGCAAGCCACCCCAACCTTGAGGACAACCAGGGGCGCGTTGCCATCGAACGAGGCCCAATCGTCTATTGTGCCGAGGAAATCGACAACCAGGGTGGCATGGATGATTATCATTTGCCCGACAATGCTGTATTGCGCTCTACCCTCGAACCGGACTTATTGGGTGGATGTGTTACACTCACGACTGACCTGGGTAACGAACGCTTGACCTTAATTCCTTATCACCTATGGGCGCACCGCGGCCTCGGCCAAATGGCTGTCTGGCTTAAGCGCGCTTGATCCCACTGAGAGAGTAGCCATGCGTCAGAGTTTTACCGCCGTTGTCGAACGCAATGTCACCTGGCAAGGTGAATTTGTCGTAGAACCCTATGAAGCTGCTTGGGCGACCGAAGCCATCTACTTCGTGCGTGCGCTGGATAGTGCCAACATACCTGGCGATGTCACAGCGCGTGTCCAAATTTCGCCCGATGGCATTAACTGGTGCGATGAAGGCACCGTGATTGCCCTGCCGCAAGCGCCTGCGGACTCCGCTGCTGGCGGCTCTGCACTCACCTTTGGCCGGGTTACTCATTTTGGCGGTTGGCTGCGCCTGGTCGGGAAGCTACCTGACACGGCTCAACTCACGGTGATCGTATACTTAGTACTCAAGGAATAGGGTACTTAAGGAAAAAACCTAAGGAACAAAAGAGGACGAAGTGTGCCGCCCCCAGTGGCGGCTGTTCATAGGAGGTCACCAAACGAGGTAGCATGATGCAGACCAACGGCCAGTCAGAAGCAAAGAATTACGAAGTTGCCACCTTAGCAGGAGGTTGCTTCTGGTGTCTAGAAGCAGTCTATGACCAGCTTAAGGGTGTCATCAGTGTCGAGTCGGGCTATAGCAACGGCACAGTGGCGAATCCGACCTATCGCGCTGTCTGTTCCGGCACAACCGGCCATGCTGAAGTTGTCCGGATCACCTTTGATCCGAGCGTTGTCACGTTCCGTGAGCTGCTGGAGATCTTCTTCACCATTCATGACCCGACTACGCTCAACCGGCAAGGAGCCGACGTAGGAACCCAATATCGCTCGGCCATCTTCTATCACACCCCCGAACAAGAGCAAGTGGCAAGAGAGGTGATCCGCGAATTGGAGCAGCAAAAGCTCTGGCCGAATCCGATTGTCACCGAGGTCACGCCCGTCTCAAATTATTACGTCGCCGAGGAGTATCATCAAGAATACTTTGTGAATAATAGCGGGCAACCCTATTGCCAGATTGTTGTTGCGCCCAAAGTTGCCAAGTTCCGTAAGCACTATTTCGACAAGCTAAAGGCAGTTGCCTAATTCGATGAGGGGGCATGTGTAGACATGCTCCCTCTCCACAACTTTGGCAGCACTCATCCAAAACCCATCAATCCAAACGTACAATCCAAACATATCCGACCCTTCTAAATACATGTTCACCATGTCGCACAAGGAAAACCCGCTGTGAACGACGATCTACGCCTTGCGCTTTTGCGCGCCGACCCGCGCCTCAGCCGATTTGATCCGCTGCCCCGTATTAGTGCCTCTGACGACTTTGACCCAGGCCCCCAGGGATGGACACCTCTCATTGGCAACTATGAAGATACCCTCAACTCCTTGCTGCCTGAGTACCGCGATTTGCGCGGCCCGATGATCTCCAATGTGACTGTCTGGGACACTGGCACCGATGGCTCGATCCACGGCAACTACGCCCTAAAACTGGCGACGCGCCCCAAGGCAGGCGGTTTAGCAGTTGCTATCAAGCGGCTCACCTTCCGCCAGTTAGGCCCTGTCCGTCTCGAAGCCTACTTCACCTTCAAACCCGAAGCCTCAGAACTGCGTCTTTCCGAGACCGATGTGCGTGCCTTTGGCTTCTTGTTTGACCTGCAAGACATTGACAATGGGGATCGCCCGCCCGAGCGCGTCATGCCACACATCCGCTATCTCAACGCGCTCAACGGTGAGCATGTCGGCAAATGGCAATACAAGGCCAAACGCGAAGCTTTCGCCAATATTGGTGGTAGTGGCAAAACCAAATCCCACTTCCACCTTGCACCGGAAGGTTGGGAAGACATCCCTGGCGGCGAGCAGTTGCTCTGCTACAATGAGATTGCCACCAAGCAAAACTGGTATTATTTCCGTCTGGACTTTGATCTCTCGACTTGGGAATTTAGCAGGCTGCAATGCAACAACCGCGTCTTTGATATAAGTTCAATTGCCCCCATGCGGATGCCCGCAATGGCAAACTTATGGTGTATGCTCAATAGCGTCTTCTTTGTTGAAACCGATTGCGACAAGCGCTCCTTTCTCTATCTTGATTCTGTCCTTCTCTCTGGCGATTGGGAGTAATCATGACCAGCCGTTTAACTCGTCTCACCACCGCATTGACAGATGCGGGCTACGACGCCTATATCGCTACCCAACGCGCCAACCAGCTCTATTGGACCGACAGCGCCGAACCAGTGAGCGATCTGCCCAACGTCGCCTATATGCTCTTGGCGGCTGATGCCCGGGTTATCTTTCCTGGCCCCGCTTTCTACTACGCCTGTGTCGAGCATTTACCCAACTATGAAATCGCACCCACCGAAGTGGGCGCACCCTCTGCCCAAGCCCAACTCGTCGAACAGATCGCGCGCCGAGGCTATCGCCGCGTCGTGCTGGATACGATGGGCAGCGACGCACAAGAGAAGCTCCGTAGCGAACTGCCCAATGTCGAATTGGTCTTTGATGGAATGTGGGGACCAAAACTCCGCCGCACCAAAGAAGCCGCAGAAATCGAAATCATGCGCGAAGCCGCTCGCATCTCCGACATCGGCATGATCGCCGCCTTTGCCGCGGCGCGGCCTGGTGCAAGCGGTCGAGATGTTGCCGCTGCCTCTGCTGCTGCCATGTTGCAGGAAGGGGCAGAAGAGGCCAGTCTCCAAGTAGCGGTCGGGCTAGCCACTGCCTATCAAGGCACAGGCGATTGGGTGTATGATCCACGCCGCGTTATCCAATCTGGTGATATGCTGCTTGTAGATATGGCAATTCGCTACCAGGGCTATTTGGGCGATCAGACGCGCACAGGCATCGTCGGCAAAGGCAGCGATGCGCAGCGCGAACTGATTACCACAGTCCAAGAA
>CAMPHP010000633.1 GCA_946885925.1 uncultured Litorilinea sp. | reverse complement strand
CTATTTGGAAGCTGTACTGGGTGAGATGCATGATTTGCAGGAGTTACACCAGGCGGCGACTGCTGACAATGAGACTGCGCGTACCCTGTTGATTAAGGCGTTGCAAATCCACGCACAACGGGGCGAGTTGCCTGTCTTGGCTGCCAAGCTGAAGCAGACCATGTTGCTCATGGATTCTGCCTTCAACGAAGCCAACTTTGGCTATTCGCAATTCAAGAATTGGCTTGAAAACAATGTGGATATGATCCGGCTCTTTGTTAAGGAGATGCAACTTTATGTTGCCCCCAAAGACTTTGATGCACCGGTGGATATCGACTTGCGCCCGTGGGAAGCACCCGTTAACCCGAACAATGGTCAGCACGGCCTTATCACCAAGAGCAGTGTGGCCGCGGCTTTGCAGGCAGCGCAGGGTGTCGATCCAGGTTCGCCCAAGCCTTCGCTACGGCTGCAATACAAACAGATCTTCAACCGTCTGAAGATGACTTCAGTAGACTTTGCGACCCGGCGCGATGTGTTACGCGACATCTATCGCGAACTCAGCGAGCATCCCAACGAACGGACTACGGATGACCTCCTAGAGGAGCTTTGCCTGCGCTATGAAGCGCAGGGCATTATCCGCTCCAAGACAACCTTGCGCCAAATCTGGCAAATGGGCTTTCGCCAGCGTGCCTTTGATTATGCCGAACAGGTCGCCTCGGTGCATGTTCCCGTGAAACTAGCGCCAGAGATCGACAGCGAAGCCGCCTTTGTGCAACGGGCGGAATCTGGCTTTGTCTACGCGGTGATCAACGCAGGGTTGGAGATCGACAAAGAAGAACTGGGCATGATTTTGCTTAACGACCGTGACCAGCAAGATTATATCCAAAGCCTGCTAGCTGATTTGGAGGAGCGCGGGCTAATTGCTGAACAGGATGGGCGCTATTCGCTGCCAGGCCAGAGCGCCATTCCTTTTGCCGACGAACCAGCTATCCAACTCATTCGCTATGACCTTGAGCATGTGCAACTTCCCGACAACTTGCCGCGCACACAAGATAAAGCACGCTTGTTGGCGAAGACCGCCATGCTGCAACGCTCGCAAGATTTCGCGGCCTCGGCACGTTCCTATCTTTTCGCTTGCCGCTTGCAATGGGATGTGGTGGAGAGTGGCGAACTTGGGGCCAGCTTAGAGGATTTGCGCTGGTATATGGCCTCCTATGCCTCGGTTAAGGCGGGCGAGTTGTCGCAAATTCATCGAGACTACTCCAACTCAAGACCCTATTATCTGGCCTTCTTCTATCTGTGTCAGGAAGATGATCCGCTGTGGAGCCGCATGCGCGGGCTGATTAACCCCATGCTCTCTTATTATTGGGTGAATGCATGGCGTGAGTTGGGGCTGACCGCGGCCAATCCTAGCCTGAGCACCACCTCACCCGCGGAGATCGCGGTGAGTGCTGCCACGCACCAGAATCAAGAATTGCAGCGCCTCTGGTTCTCGATGACCCAGGGGCTTGCTGAGGTGAACCCAGGGTTGCTGCGCCGTGTCGCCAACCAGATCCGGTTGACTCGCTCGGATTCACCTGTCTACGCCCAGGTGTCCGATACGCTTGAGCAGATGTTGATTACTTGATTCAAGCGACTGCTCAACGTGTACTGCACATTGATGCATCGAAGAGATCTCCTGACCTTACATAGCGCAGGAGGTCTCTTCGATTTTTAGATATACTGCTTTTAGATATGCTGCCTGTGCAGTGTACCCCTATAGCTTTACGCCGCTAGCCGGTTCTCTGGCATGTTTTCCAGCCGGGTTAGCCAGTAGTGAACGTCGAAGTTTTCATCACCTGTGAGGAAGCGCCATACCTTGATGCGGTTGACAATCTCCAAGCGTCCGGCTGCGCCTTCAAACCACGGCTCTTGGCGGGATAGAATGGTCTGCACATCTTCCACGGCATTGGTCTCGCGCGTAAAGATCGGTTTGTTGCCACCCATCAGTTGCTCAAGATCATCGGTGTTCCAAAGCCGGTATTGGCGCACGCATGGATTCAGCCGCACCTTAAACATATAGCGTTTCTGGTTCGTGCGATTCTGACGTCCACAATGCCAGATGCCATGATGTAAGACCAAGATGGAACCCGCTTTGCAGACCATCGGAATCTGGCCCTTGAGATTTTGATAGCGGGCAATATCCATCTCGTTGATGCGCCGGTACTGGCTGCCAGGCACGAGCAATGTTCCGCCCATCTCCAACGGCACATCGTGCGGGAAGTACATGATCTGAATGTCAAAATGAAGCCGCGTGTCAATGATAGAATCGCCGTGCATCCCTTGGGCTTTGCCTTCGTTTGGCTGGCGCACGTGGATAGCGTGATGGTCAAAGGCTGGGTCTGGGCCAACCAAGCTGTGGATGATCCCTTGTAGTTCGGGCATGCGCAGCATCCGCCCCACTGCCGATGGTTCTGGGTAGCACTGGGAAAGCGGCGTGCCAGCGGCTGCGGCTTTGGTCGTCCCGGCATCAAATTCGGCCATGGTAGCTTGGTTGATCTCGTCGGGCACCAGCTCGTCAAAACGAAGGAAGCCCCTCGCTACAAATTCCGCCATCTGTTTTGTGGTCAGTAGATATTTCTTATCAACCATTGATCTCCTCCAATTTTTCAAAGATAAACTCATACATTTGGAACGAAGTAGTGTACTCCATGCCCGGATAGGGCGGGATCAGTTGCGGGAATTGGATAACACGCCATCCATCTAACAGAGCGTCCAGCCCATTGGCATAGGGAGGTGTATCGCTGTCTCCGGTCGTATGGTGCTCTTTGCCTGTACCATCATAGATGGACCAGCCTTTGACATCACTGTCCAGGGCCGAGTCGGAGAGATAGAGGATCAACACCTTTTGTCGCAGTTTGGACATCAAGCATTCCTTTACTCGTGCTTTGGGTACTCATGTTTGGTTGAAGTGGATATTTTTGCCAACGATGGTATTTATGCTTAGTAGGAGATCAATGCTAGTGTCTAACCATTTTACACCACCATGCCCAAACGCCGCCAGGGATGGCGGCACTGCCCGCAGGGCTTGTCCTGGTCTTGCCGCCAATCCATCCTATATTCCTATAAGTTAGGCTAAGTGCATCGAGTGTTGAGGATGGACTACACGCTCACGTCTCTATGTCCACTTCAGCCACCGTGCGGTAGACGCCAGTGTGGGCTTCTGTGCAAAATTGGTGCAAGATTTCCAGCCCTGCCTGCGCTTGTGCATTCTGACGCATTGCCTCAATATCGGCAAGACTCAGCCAGGGACCAAAAGAATAGAAGAGCAATGGATCGGAGACACTCTGCACAAGCGTTCCTTTACCGGCAGGAGGCTGAGGGAGTTGCCGGAAGATGTCACCTAGGGCTTGCCATGCGGTGATGAAGCCGTCTTGCTGGCCCGGTTTGACTCGCCACATGCCGAGCGTGTAGATCGCACCTAGGACGTCAGAACTTATGGTGGTAGGTTCAACCGGCACA
>CAMPHP010000632.1 GCA_946885925.1 uncultured Litorilinea sp. | reverse complement strand
TGGTAGCTGGGTCTTGTTTCTAATCCTACATGGTCAACTGAAGTATTTGTTTCATGGGTGCTGGCAATGCAACAAGTTGTCCCACAGGTTGCGGAGTTTGTCTTGTTAAATGACCGGACATGGCCCCAGCAAGTTGCTGCCTATTCAGTGCCTGTAATGCTGATTTATGGCGAACCTGAGCGCGGGGGGCTCGTGTCACCGGCGATAGCCGCGGAGGCGAAAGGGATTAATGACCTTGTCCTGCCGCGTCAGATCCCTGGGGCGGGACATAACATCCGGCGCGAGCAACTTGTAGAGTTTCGGGCTTCGGTCCGAGAATTCCTGGCGTATCTCCGGCGGAATAATTCACGAGAATAGCCTTTAGCTTGGCTTTGTTCTGAACGGCTGATCCATGATCGCGACAAGTTGGGGTGCCAATTCCTCAACCGATAGGTCTGTGTTGTCGATCCTGTGGTCATAGCCGGTCAGATTTTGCATTTCGGTATATAGCATTTCGACTTCATGGCCTGGTAGCGAACCGCGCGCATGGTTACGGCGCAATACTTCGGCCAGGGAGGGCATGAGTAATACAATTTGGGCTTTGTCTGTCGTAAATGATTGGTGATAGATGTCTATGGTGTAAGGCCATATGAAATCCAGGATCACAACATCATAGCCAGCGTCAACAAAGCGTCTGGCAAGGATG
Organism: uncultured Litorilinea sp.; assembly: GCA_946885925.1. Next base: position 2,801 of record CAMPHP010000632.1, on the reverse strand, counting down.
CAAGCGTTTTCGACACCAAAAATGCATTGGCGCTTTCCCTCCTCACCTTCCCAAGGGGCAGCATGAGGTTGGAGGATCATCCATCGCACTTGGTCAACGTCAATCACTGCGCAACGTTCTCTCTCGCGTGCAATAAGTGGTGCAACGCGGTTTTTCCCCGCAGCAGGTGGCCCTGTTAGTATGAGTACGCTCATGGTAGTTTGTGTTATCCCTTGAGAAGTTTTTCTAGTCGAGGCGTGTAAATTCTGCAAGAACCTCGACGCATCCGGCGCATACCTTCCTCTACCCTCTTCTACCTTCCTCGGAGCCGGGAACCCGCTGGGTGGCTCCAAGGAAGGTGGCCGATCAATAGGTTTGCCCTAGCTGTGCATGCTTGTGAAAGCGAGCCATGCGGCACCTGCTAGGGCTGCATCTGTACCGAGTTGCGCATGGCGCAGGTCTACACGGGCAGGTCCTGGCATTGGATTGGTACGCAGGGCTGTCTCCAAGTGCTGCCACCATAGTTCTCCTATCTCTGGCACGCCACCGCCAATGACCAACACTTCCGGATCAAAGATATTGAGAACCCCACCCAGCGCAGTTCCCAGGATTTGCGCGCCCTCTGCTATGGCGCGGAGGGCATGGCTATCGCCTTGACGGGCGAAGTTGGCGACGGTTTTGAGATCGATTGGCTCGCGAATGCCGCTGAATTCGCGGTAGCGTTGCGTCATGGCGGGACCACTGGTGTAAGCTTCTAAGTGGCCTGTTGCGCCACAGCTACAGCGTCTTGTGCCATTGTAATCCACCACCAGGTGACATATTTCGCCCGCGCTCCATGTTGCCCCGCGCCAGATTTCACCTCGTTGCACCAAGGCTCCGCCAACGCCTGTGCCGATGGCGACGTAGAGCGCTGCATGATAGCCACGACCGGCACCAAAGTGATGTTCGCCTAGTGCGACGGCGTTAACATCGTTGTCGACAAAGGTAGGTAGGCCCAGAGCCGTCTCGACTTCGTTTGCCAAGGGTAGTCCAGACCAACCAGGAAGCGTGTCTGAAGCGTAGGCAATGCGACCACGCTGGACATCCACTTGTCCACCCGTGCCGATGCCGATGGCACGGACTTGGAGGCCATAGCGGCTGGCGGTGTTGAGCATGTCTCGACCTGCCTCGCGTGTGGTTTGGAGAATTGCAGGTGCGCCGAGGTCGGCACGGGTGGCACGCACATTACGATGGATAACAGCACCCTGGCGATTGACTAATGCTGCGGCGATCTTGGTGCCGCCGATGTCGAGAGCAAGGGCGTAATCGGTGGTCGATTCGGGCATGACAGATTCCTCAAGAAATATGAGCGGCTTGCGGTAGTTAGGCTGTTGGGTAGGCCAGATTGTGTACGTCGAATCTGTATAAATAGTCTAGGCCAGGCTGGAAACTTGAGCAAGTCTGGTATATGCGGCATACTTGGTTCTAGATCTAGAACTTAGCTCCAATTGGTCGAGTATATTGATCTATCACAGTCTCTATGACTGACCTTTGTGACTAAGCTTTCTGGCTAAGCTTTCTGACTAATCTCTAGAAGTATCCCCAAAGTTATCCATTTACTTGCCTGGGCGGAGGCCCGGCGTACCCTACAGGAGTAGATTTGTGGCAACGTCATTAAAGGTCGGCGTGATCGGCGTTGGCGGCATCGCTCGGACCCATATGCCGGGTTGGGCAGCTTCGCAACATGCAGAAGTCGTAGCGGGCAGCGATGTAAATACCTCTGCCTTAGAAGAATGGGGACGGTTGCATGGTATTGTTAAGTTGAGTGCTGACCCCGCTGATCTCTTTCGCGATCCTGATATTGATATTATTGATGTTTGTACGCCCAATATGTATCACATGCCGCTGGCGATTGCGGCATTGGAAGCGGGTAAGCATGTAATCTGTGAGAAGCCGCTGGCCCCGACACCCCAAGACATTCGCAAGATGATCGAGGCGCGCGATCGCTCGGGCAAGAAGCTGATGACAGCGCAACACTTCCGCTTCAAGGGGATTTCACAGGCGATGAAGCGAGAGATTGAAGGGGGTGCGCTGGGTGATATCTATCATGCACGCGGGTGGATGTTGCGTCGCAATGGCTTTATTCCGACCGTGAACTTTGTACAGAAACAGCACAGCGGTGGCGGCCCAACCATTGACATCGGTGTGCATATTTTGGATTTGACGCTTTGGCTGATGGGCAATCCTACGCCTGTGTCCGTTACTGGTGTGGCAAAGGCTCCGCTGGCCCACCTGGAGGGGCAGTTTGCTTCGTGGAACACGAATGCAACACTGCCAAAGGAATGGGACGTTGAGGATTTTGCCGCGGCATTTGTGCGCTTTGAAAATGGCGCGACGCTCATTTTGGAGGTCAGCTGGCTCCTGCATCATGACATTGAGGGGGAGGATATGCAGATGTGGCTGTATGGAACACAAGGTGGCTGCCATTGGCCCAAAGGTGAGTTCCTTTCTTCCAATTATGAGACGCGACAGCTTTACAACCGCATTCTCAAGCTGACGAAGGACCCGATGGAACCTCATGCTTTGGAGTGCGTGGAGTTTGCGCGGGCCATTGCAGAGGATGCACCCTCTCCTGTGCAGGCGGAGCAATCGCTACAAGTCTTGGCAATTCTGGATGGCATTTACCGCAGCCAGCGCGAAGGGCGTGAAGTTGCCATCGAAGCAGCCTAAATTCCGGTCGGTGATTCGTCCGCTTTACCCTGAGACTCGCCCAGCCTGATACTCGCCCAGGTAGTCGAGCTGGTGGGCGATGTCGGTCAGCGGCCGCCCGCGACCCGCGGGGA
>CAMPHP010000631.1 GCA_946885925.1 uncultured Litorilinea sp. | reverse complement strand
GTTATGGAATCAGCCTACGCCTTAAATGTTCCACTCAAGGTCGATGTGGAAATTGGCTCGGATTGGTATAACCAGGAACCAGCACAAGCTAAAAACAGTTAATTTGAGAGATTATGATAAAAGATTCCTTACGTGCCCTGGTTCAGACCGCACTAGAATCCGCCCAAGCGGACGAAAGTTTACCCGATTTTGAGCTACCCGCGATTGACATCCAACGGCCCAAACAGGCCGAGCATGGCGATTACAGCACCAATATCGCGATGGTAGTCGCAGCCGCGGCGCGCAAAGCTGGCAGCGAAAAAGTCAATCCCCGCCAAATTGCCCAAGCCATTGTGGATCATCTTCCCCCCAGCCCGTTGATTGGTGCTGCCGAGTTAGCAGGCCCAGGCTTTATCAATCTGCGCCTGTCCGATGAGTGGCTGGAACAGCAAGTATTGTCCATTATTGAGGCTGGGGAAAGTGTCGGCAACATTGCCCGTAGCAAAGGTGAACGCTGGCAAGTCGAATATGTCAGCGCCAACCCGACTGGCCCTATCCACTATGGCGGCGCACGCAACGCCGTTTTGGGTGATTCGCTTGCCAATGTTCTAGAATCCGCAGGCTACCAAGTTCATCGCGAGTACTATATTAACGATGGTGGGAGTCAGTTCAACCATTTTGCCGCCACGCTCTATGCGCGCTACATGCAACTGCTGGGCCATGATGAACCGCTGCCCGAACAAGGCTATCCCGGCGAGTACATGATTGACTATGCCAAAGAGATCATCGAGCAAGTTGGCGATAGTCTAGAAGCATTGCCCAAGCAAGAGGCTGTCGAACAACTCAAAAAATTGGGGCGCGAAATCGTACTCGCTAGCCTTAAGGAAGAAGTTAGCTTACTTGGTATCGAGTATGACACCTGGTTTAGCGAACAAAGCCTCTATGACGAGGGGTTGGTTGAACAAGTATTAAGCTACCTTGACGAACGGGGAGACCTAGAGCGCCGCGACGGAGCCATCTGGTTTCTGGCAAGCAAGTATTCTAAGAATGAAAAAGATGAAGTAGTTGTGCGCTCGGATGGCGCACCTACCTATTTTGCCAGTGATATTGCCTATCACTACGACAAATTCATCCGCCGCGGCTTTGACCATGTGGTAGATGTTTGGGGTGTCGATCATCAAGGTCATGTGGCCCGTATGGCAGCGATGATGCAAGCATTGGGTCTTGACCCGTCACGGCTCACCATTGTTATGCACGACCTTGTTAAGCTCATTCGGAACGGGCAAGAGGTCAAGATCAGCAAACGCGCAGGCAATCTGATCACCATCCGCGACGTTGTCGAAGAAGTTGGTGCCGATGCTGTACGCTTTAACTTGTTGACGCGCAGCCCGGAGAGCACAATCGAGTTTGACCTTGACCTGGCGGTAGCGCAGAGCAACGAGAATCCCGTCTATTATGTACAATACAGCCACGCGCGCATCTGCTCGATTCTGGCGCGCGCCAAAGAAGAAGGCTTCTCGGTTAGTGAACTGCCAGCAGATGCCGCTGAGTTGGTGACACTGCTAGTCCACCCTTCCGAGCTCGCCTTGATCCGCAGAATGCTAGAATTAGAAGAGCAGATCGAACTAGCAGTGGAAAAGTTCTCCCCCCATAACTTGACCCACTATGCCATTGAGCTTGCACGCACCTTTAATGCCTTCTATCGCGACTGTAGAGTAGTAGACCCCGATCAGCCAGCGTTGAGCCAAGCGCGCTTGTTGCTCTCCCGCGCAGCACGCATTGTTCTGGCGAAGGTGTTGGGATTGATCGGCGTACGCGCCCCCGAATCCATGTAAGTTGATTAGGTAATTTTTCCAAATTTCAAGTGACTATTTTTTCTGCAGAAGGCATTACGTAAGGCACACTGTATGGCAACTTCGTATCGAGTTCTTGTTAGCGATTCTCTCTCTGATTCTGGCCTAAAACCTCTACGATCCGCGCCGGATATTAGTGTTGATGTTCGCACGAATCTCTCCCACGCCGAGCTTTTGGAAGTCATCGGTGACTATGATGCACTCTTGGTGCGCAGTAGCACCACCGTCTCTGCCGACGTTATCCAGGCTGGGAAACGGCTGCGCGTCGTCGCCCGCGCTGGTGTGGGTGTTGACAATATTGATGTAGACGCAGCCACCCAAGCGGGTGTAATTGTGGTGAATGCACCTACCGGTAACGTGGTCGCAGCCGCAGAACATACCGTTGCTATGCTGCTCTCCCTTGCCCGTAACATTGCTCAAGCCGATGCTCATGTGCGCGCTGGGCAGTGGAAGCGCAATCAATTTATGGGTGTAGAAGTGCGTGACAAAACCTTGGGAACCGTTGGTCTGGGTCGTGTTGCCCAGGAAGTTGTGCGCCGTGCCCAAGGTTTGGGAATGAATGTCATCGCCTTTGACCCCTATGTCACCGCCGAATATGCCACGCAACGTGGCGTACGCATGGTAGACCTGGACACGCTCATCGCGGAAAGCGATTTTCTGACAGTTCATGTCCCCCTAACTCCCCAAACCGCCAACCTGATTGACCGGCCCCAGTTGCAGCGGATGAAGCCCACCGCACGCATCCTGAATGTAGCACGCGGCGGTGTGATTAATGAACAGGCTTTGGTGGATGCCATTGAGGCAGGCGAAATTGCTGGGGCCGCCCTTGATGTCTTTGCAGAAGAACCGCTCGCTGCGGACAGTCCCCTCCGTAAGTGCGACAAGATCATCCTCACTCCACATCTAGGGGGCAGCACCCATGAAGCCCAAGAGCAGGTCGCGGAGGATGTAGCGCTCCAGGTCATTGATGTACTGAATGACCGCCCGGCACGCTATGCCGTGAATGCGCCGATCATTCCACCCAAAGACCTAGACTTCTTGATTCCCTACATCGACCTAGCCGAACGTATGGGGCGTTTCCTTCACCAAGTCAGTGGCAAGGGTGGCATCAACCGAGTCGAAATTGCGGCACATGGCGACCTTGCCAACTTTGACCTTGCCTATATCAAGGCAGGGGCCATTAAGGGCTTGCTGAGTGGAGTGGTTGATATTCGTATCAATCTCGTCAACGCCGCGCTTTTGGCAGAGCGCCGGGGAATCGATCTGGTCGAACAACGGCTGCACCAACATGAAGCCCGTTACGAAACCCTACTCGTGCTAAGCATCACGACACCAACCGAACGATGGACTGTGCGTGGCACTGTGTTACAGGGCGAACCCTATATTGTAGGCGTCAATGATCTCTGGGTCGATTTTCCAGCCCGAGGCAACCTGCTCCTTACCTCTCACCGTGATCGTCCGGGAATTATTGGCCGCGTGGGCACGCTCTTGGGCCAATCGGACATCAATATCAGCTTTATGCATGTAGGTCGCCAAGGACCGCGCACCGATGCGATTATGGTCTTGGGCACCGATGAACCAACGCCACCCGCCATCATGGAGCAATTGGCGTCTATCAGCCATATCACCTGGTTTTGCGTTGTCACACTCTAGACA
>CAMPHP010000630.1 GCA_946885925.1 uncultured Litorilinea sp. | reverse complement strand
CTTGCTGGTGTTGGCCCATGGGGCGCGTGGCACTGACCAACTACCTGTTACAGTCCTTGATCTGCACCATCTTTTATGGGGACTTTTATGGGGATGGGCTGGGCTTTTTGGGTCAAACCGGTGGGATATTGGTTTGAGTGTGGTGATCGATCTGCTGCAAATTCCTTTTAGTCACTGGTGGATGGCACGCTTCCGCTTTGGCGGGCACTCGCTTAAGCCGCCGTCAGAGTCTCCAGCACCCCCAAGAACTCCATTTCATCCACTGGTTTCTCCAAGAATGCCGCTGCACCCAACGCCAAGGCCAGTTGGCGCGCACGCAAAATCGAGCAAATCACCACCGGAATCGCCTGCGTATCCGGATGGTTCGTTAACCGTTGCAGAATCTCCCAACCATCTTGTTCTGGCAACATCAAATCCAGCACAATCGCCTGGGGGCGCAGTTCACTCGCCACTGTCAACGCCTGGGCTCCACTTTGCACAGGGACAGCCTGATAATGCCCTTGTTGCAGATAGCGCTGGTAGAGTTCCAAAATATCGCCATTGTCATCCACCAGCAGCACCGTCCGCCGCGGCACGCGCGGGAGTACCAACCGAAAGCCGATTCCATCTCCTGTTTCCGGTAGCGGCTCCAATTGTGCAGATTGCAGACCTGCCAATTCAGCCAGCGTGGCAATCTGCTCCTCTTGGTTACGTACCTCCTGGTGCATCATCGCTGCTGGAATGCGCGGCCCATACCCAACCATCTCCACAATTTGCTGCTGGTTCTCCGCCCGCACCCGGACCTGGATTTCTCCTTGCGCCAACTGCTCGCCCAGATAACTCAGCAAGCCTAGTAAAATCTGGCGGATCATGCCTCTGTCCACCGGCAGTGGCGAGGAATCGCTTGGTTGCTCCACGCTTAAGTGAATTCCCTTGGCGCGCATAAGTTCCTGTGCCAACGCCATGACCCCCGCTAACACATCCGCCAACAGTGTCTTTTGTCCGAAACTTTGAAAGTGGGCAGCCTCCGCACGCAACATGGACTGCCGGTCAGGTAGTTCATCCCCTGCCATGAGCGGGAGCGCAGACGAGGGTCTCTCCTCTCGTTGCTGCTGACCATATCGTTCCCACAAAATCGTCGCGATCGCCTCAATCGCCGTATCGTGTTCGCGATAATAATGGCGCAGGCTAATCGCCAACTCATCTGCTACTGCCTTTGATGACATCCCTTCGGCATAGTGCAGCGACAGCAGCCGGTAGCGCCGTTTCTCCCGTCCATCGGCTGGCGCGTGATGACCGGGGTCCAATTCCTCAATTAATCCGAGCAACACATCATGCAACAACCACGCCTTCTTCTTGCGTCGTACCTCCGGGCTAGGCGTCACAAAATCTGCCAGCGGATGGGTTCGCAGATAGACCAGGTCATAAATATGCAAAAACGCATCAGCCACTTGGCTGGTGATGAGCTTTCGATCCATATGCATCTCACTTTTCAAGCCAGTGCAACATGCAACAGAACCCTCTGTCACCTCGCAGGATGGCAAACGGTGTCATAGATATGGCAATCTTGGAGTCGTTTGGCTGCTTATTGCCTGGTAAAATGGGGAGCAAGCCACAAGCACCGAGAAGCATAGCATAGATCCAGCAAAATTCGCCAGCACTGGACGATTGATGCCCTCGCCCGCGCTGCACGCCAGCGTCTTCCACACGCCAACGTCTTCCAATTGGAGAAGCTCATGTCTCACCCTGTTCAATCCAACCACCATCCCGCTTCACCACCTTTTCGAGTCGCCGTCATCGGCTGCGGCGGCATGGGGCGCAATCATATCCGCGCCTTGGCAACCCTGCCCGAAGTCACCTTGGTCGGCATTGCCGATGTCTTGCCCGCCAATTTGGCGCGGGCTGGTGATGAAGTCGGGCTTGAAGAGCAGAAGCGTTATCTTGACTATCGCAAGTTGCTCGACGAAGCAAAGCCTGACGCTGTGGTGATCGCCACCCAGGCCCCGCAGCACGCCGAGATTACCATAGCCGCGGCCCAGGCAGGCGTCCATGTGCTCTGTGAAAAGCCTCTGGCGCTTAACTTGAGCGAGGCCGACGCGATGGTGGCTGCCTGTCGCGCTGCCGGTGTGATGCTTGCCACGAACCATCTGCGTCGGGTCACGCCTGCCAGTACGCTTGCACGCGATCTGATTGCCGCTGGTGAAATCGGCCAAATTCTGGCGGTTGATATCCACGACAAAGGCGGTCGGCCCGTGGGTAATACCTTGATGGAGATGGCGACTCACTATTTTGATGAAGCGCGTTTTCTGCTCAGCCGCACGATCCTCGCTGATAGCCGTCGCGCCGATGAAGTTGAATGGCTCTTTGCCCACCTGAGCACCGGATTAGGAGCCGCTGCGCATCCGGCAACTGTATCGGAGATTGTGCCTAGCCAGGTGGCAAAGCCGACAGATCGCGATTGCGGGCTGGTGTTGGGCGAACGGGGTACGGTGGTCATCGGTCTTGCTGGTGAGGTCCAGGCAGTGGCGCGCTTCCACAACTTGCCCCAGGCGGATGCACGCTATGACGGGATCGACGTGATCGGTACCGAAGGGGCGATTGCTGTGCGCGGGGGGATGGTCAAGCATCTCTTCCGCCGCCGCGGCCACACCTTTGCCAGCCATGACCGCTGGCAGGAGGTCTCCATTGCGGGCCATGAAGCATATTTTGCCCAGCAGGATCGCAGCGCCGGAGAATACCTTTGCCAGATGATGGTCAAAGAGATGATCGGTGCACTGGCTGAGGGCCGCGAGCATGTTGCCAGCGGCCAAGATGGCATCACCTCCCTTGAATTATTAATGGCGACCTATGTTTCGCACCAGCGAAATGCGCCGGTCACGCTCCCGCTGGCGGATCGCCACCACCCACTAGAAATCTGGCAACAGGAGGCTGTTTTATGAGTGCAACACCGCGCTATCGCGCCGCCATACTTGGACACACAGGCCGCGGCAACTATGGGCATGGACTGGATGTTGCTTTCCTGGGCATTCCAGAAATAGAGATCGTCGCCGTGGCAGACCCAGATCCCGATGGGCTGCGCCAGGCACAGGCCCGCTGTGGTGCGCCTGCCGCCTATGCCGATTACCGCGAGATGCTGGCGCGCGAGCAGCCCAACCTGGTTGCGATTGCGCCGCGCTTTGTCGGTGACCGTGTTGCGATGGTCGAAGCTGCTGCGGCTGTGGGCGCACACATGTATGTGGAAAAGCCCCTCGCTGCCTCGCTCGCCGAGGCCGATGCTATGCTTGCTGCTTGCAAGCGCGCCAACGTAAAGATGGCTGTTGCTCACCAGGGACGGCTCCACCCTGTCGCCCTCCACGCCATGCAACTGGTGCAGCAAGGGGCTATCGGGCGGTTGCGGCTCATCCGTGGCTATGGCAAGATGGATCAGCGCGGGGGCGGTCAAGACTTGATGATCTTGGGAACGCATGTGTTGGATCAGATGCGCCTCTTTGGTGGCGATGCAACCTGGGCCAGCGCCG
>CAMPHP010000629.1 GCA_946885925.1 uncultured Litorilinea sp. | reverse complement strand
GGCTGCTTGAGCTGTTACGCATGAATAACATAGCCTAGACCCACATTTTGAGCTTGCCGCGTCTAGGTGAAAGGAAAGACAGGAAATCTATGGAGACTACGGCCATTTTAGAGCAGTTGATTTGGCTCTCGCATGAGTTGGGGCGCGAAGAACGCCAACTTGCAATTTTGGGTGAAGGCAACACGAGCGCCACTTGCAGTGATGGCACCTTTTGGGTCAAGGCGTCGGGCAGCCAACTCGGCAATATCACCAGCCAAGGATTTAGCCAAGTCAGCCTGGGCGCGGTGATGGAACTCATGGAAAACGAGACGATGGATGACCAGGCTGTAGCGCGTGCCTTACAAGACGTATTGGCTGACCCCAGCCATCGCCGTCCCTCGGTCGAGACCTTTCTGCACGCGCTCTGCCTGCAAGAGGCTGGAGCCAAGTGGGTAGCGCATACGCATGCAGTATCAGCCAACCAGATTTTGTGCAGCCAGCTAGGGGCCGAGCCCTTCCTGCGCCATCTCTTCCCCGATGGCATTGTGGTCTGTGGTCGTCATCCCGCTGTAGTGCCCTATGTGGATCCGGGTTTTACGCTGGCACTGGTGGTACGCAATGAACTGCGCCGCTATCAGGAAGCACATGGACATGCGCCCAAACTACTGCTGATGGTCAATCACGGTCTGGTGGCGCTGGGGCAGACCGCGCAAGAGGCGCTCAACATTACCTTGATGGCTGATAAATGGGCCAAGATTATCGTCGGAACCTATGTGTTAGGCGGGCCAAACTTCCTGCCTGATGCTCAGTCGGAGCGCATTGATAACCGGCTCGACGAGCATTATCGCCGCCAACAGCTTCATGGCGCGGCTCCCAAACCCTGAACCGTACGCGATCACTTCTATGCAACGGGCACCTGTGAACATGGACGAAACACTTCATTCCAACGATGGGTCGCTTTCAAGCGAGGCGCGCCGCGATCTCATCATTGACGAACTGCGTCGTCAAGACGAGGTAACGGTCGGTCGCCTGAGTGAGTTGCTGGGTGTCTCGGATGTCACCATCCGTAAAGATTTGCAGCAGCTAGAAGACCAAGGCTATCTGACCCGTGTCCGCGGCGGTGCTGTCTTTTCCGGTCGAGGGCAGTTAGAATTGCGCTTTGCCGCGCGCCAGCAGTTGGCGCTGGAGGAGAAGCGACGTTTGGCCGCTCGTGCAGCTCAATATGTGCGCCCAGGTGCAACCGTCTTTCTGGATGGCAGCACCACAGTCTTTCAGATGACGCGGTTGTTGCGTAACATTCAGGAATTAACCGTCATTACCAACGGTCTCTATGCCGCGCTGGAATTGAGCTTTGCCCCGGAGATTACGACGATTGTAGTGGGGGGGATCTTGCGAAAGCAGTCTAGCAGCTTGGTGGACTTGCTATCCCCTGAACTGCTACGGCGGCTGCATGTGGACGTAGCTTTTGTCAGTTGCCGGGGCTTTACTGTGGAGCATGGCTTGATGGAATCTGATCTGCGCGAGGCACAGCTTAAGCGTGCGATGGCCCAAGCCGCCCAGCAGGTGGTGGCGTTGGTAGACAACAGCAAGCTCGGTCACAGCTATATTGCGTCTTCACTCTTACCAGAGGAGATTGACACGCTTCTGGTGGATCATGGCGTCGATGAAGAAACACAGAGTGCCCTGACCTCCGCGGGTGTTACCGTGGAGGTAGTGTAAGTCGGCATGTGCGGTAGCAAAGACTTCTGTTGTACAGCGTAGAAGCCAGCCGCTCTAATAACTTCGGAGTGCAGAATGTCAACAACTAGTTTTATCGCCGCCGACTTGGGCGCGTCCAATGGTCGGGTGCTGCTGGCGCGTTGGGATGGCGCACGTTTTACCTTGGAAGAACTCCACCGCTTCGCCAATGGGCCAGTTGCCGTCCATGATCGGTTGTATTGGGACGCGCTGGGCTTGTGGCGAGAGATCAAAAGTGGCTTAGAACGCTATGCTGCCACCACAAGCACGCCCCCTGCAGCCATCGGCATTGATACATGGGGTGTAGACTATGCCCTTTTGGATGCCAAGGGGCGCTTGCTCGGCAATCCTGTCCATTATCGTGATGCGCGATGCAATGGCGTACAAGAGCGGCTCTTTGGTGTGATGCCTGCTGAGAAAGTCTTTAGCGAGACAGGCATCCAATTTATGCAGATTAACACGCTCGTCCAACTCTACGCCATGCGCGACCAGGATGATCCCCAATTGGATCAAGCCGCGACTCTGTTGATGATTCCCGACTTGTTTCATTACTGGATGACTGGGCGCAAGGCGGTTGAATATACCATCGCCTCGACAACACAGATGCTTCATGCGGCAGACCGGCGTTGGGCAACGGGCTTGCTGGCAAAACTGGGGCTGCCCACGCAAATCCTGCCGGAGATTGTGCCGCCCGGCGATTGCTGGGGCAACCTGCTCTCCACGGTATGCGATGAGACGGGCATCAAGGGCGCACCTGCTGTCATCGCCCCCGGAACCCATGACACTGCTAGCGCGGTGGCGGCGATTCCGGGATTGGATGAGCAGAGCGCGTACATCAGCAGCGGCACTTGGAGCTTGATGGGTGTAGAGATCGCACAGCCTATCCTCAATGATGCCACCCGCCGCCTCAACTTTACCAATGAGGGTGGCGTTGCCAACACGATCCGTTTGCTCAAGAATATCGGCGGGCTGTGGCTGCTGCAAGAATCTCGCCGCCAATGGGCACGTAGTGGGCATGAGTATTCCTGGGGGGAACTATTGGCGCAAGCGGAACAAGCTGCACCCTTCCGTTCCATCATTGACCCCGACGCGCCGGATTTCATGGCCCCTGGTCAGATGGTGGATGCGATTGCAGCCTATTGTCGCCGGACAGGCCAACCCGCACCGGAGACGGTGGGTGAGGTCGTGCGCTGCGCGCTGGAGAGCTTGGCGCTGCGCTATCGCTGGACGCTGGGTGCATTGGAAGAGTTGGTAGGACACCAACTTGAGACTGTGCGGATTGTAGGTGGCGGTAGCCAGAACCGGCTTCTTTGCCAGTTCACGGCTGATGCTTGCCAGCGTCCTGTGGTGACAGGGCCGGTGGAGGCAACTGCACTAGGCAATGTTATGGTGCAGGCAATGGCGACTGGTCATCTGGGCAGCCTTGCCCAAGCACGTGAAGCGGTCGCCGCCTCGATTCCCCAAGAACAGTTCACCCCCGGACCTGCCGCGGGGTGGGACGAGGCGTTTGGACGCTTCCAGCAATTGGTCGCATAGCCTAGTCATCACCTTCCTCAAAGCCAGCGGGAGTAACCGGCTTCGAGGAAGGTTTGCATTGGGGTACTTGCTATGACGGAATCGTAACTACAGGGGATGGCGCGGGTCGATTCGTGACTGCTTGCCCACGATTTGACTGGAATACACTCAGCAGGGTCATGGCAAGAAAGAGCAGCACCGCCATGACGTTCAACATTCCTCCCCATTGCTGCGCCGTGAAATCCTGCGCCAAGTGACCGTAGATGCGGTATACC
>CAMPHP010000628.1 GCA_946885925.1 uncultured Litorilinea sp. | reverse complement strand
ATACCCATCATCCAAATTTGGAGCGCGAACAGAGCTATCGATTACCGCATGCGTCTTGGTGGCTTACACCCGTTCTAGAAGCCATCACCTTGCCACAGCGGGATAATCAGGGGCGTGGTCGGGGGCTACACTTTACAGCGATCAACCGCGGCCTTCGCAGAAAATTGCTTCGCTATACGCGAAAAGAGCGCGGCTTGACCTTAAGTGGCTACCGGCAACTTTGCCAGCAACATCCAGAATTCCTTAGCCATGCCCGCCAAGTAGAAAAGTTCTGGTTTGTACGCGTCGAACAAGTTGAACAAGCTGGCGAATCGCTGACACTTGACCTAGAGGTAGACGGCAATCACACATACCTAGCCAACGGCATGGTCACACATAACACCCGCCGCGGAGCCAATATGGGCGTGCTGCGTGTGGATCACCCGGATATCGAAGAATTTATCGAGTGCAAGGCCAAAGAAGGCTCTATCTCTAACTTCAATATCTCGGTTGCCATTACCGACACCTTTATGCAAGCGGTCAAAAATGATACCGACTTCGACCTGATCAACCCGCGCGATGGCAAGGTCTGGAAGAGCGTGCGCGCTCGCGATCTCTTTGATAAGATCGTCAAATATGCCCACCACAACGGCGAACCAGGCGCGCTCTTTATTGATGCCGCTAACCGCTCTAACCCCGTTCCCCACCTCTACGCGCTAGAGGCGACAAATCCTTGTGTTACCGCTGACACCTTGGTCTACACAGCGGAAGGATTGCGCCGAGCGGGCGATCTCTTTGCCGAGCAGGGGAATGTGCCTGTTGTGCTCGACAGCCGCTTTGGAGCAGAGAGCCACACAAGCCAAGCCTCGCCGATCTTCTACACGGGCAACAAACCTGTCTACCGTCTGGTGACGCGTGAAGGCTTTACGCTCAAGGCAACAGAGAATCACCGGGTTATGACGCCGCAGGGTTGGCGTGAACTGGGTCAACTCAAGCCGGGCGATAAAGTCCACGTTCTCAACCGCAAGGGTGGCTTTGGCACATCCGGCAGCGAGGCGTTGGGACGTGTGATGGGGTGGATGGCGGGTGATGGCACACTCAATATGGCAGAAGGCGCGGCGCTCATGTTCTTTGGTGAGGATCAGGAACTCGCCCCGCTCTTCGCAGGCTATGTGAGCGAGCTAGCGGGCAGCGTGCCACTTAAGAACGCCTATGCGCCCACGCGAGACTACCCTGGTGGCGTGCAGCAGGTGACGGAGCGGGCAGAGTCACGCATAGTCTCAACGCGGCTCAAAGAGCGCCTTGCCGAACTGGGCATGAGCAACAAGGAGCGCGTGCCTGAGGTAGTCTACATAGGCAGCGAGGCGATGCAGCGCGGCTTCCTGCAAGGCATCTTCTCGGCAGATGGCACGGTGCTTGACAATGTGGCAATGGGCGCAAGTGTACGGCTGTGGTCTGTTTCGCTTGAACTGCTGCATGATGTCCAGCAATTGCTCTTGAACTTTGGCATCTTTAGCAAAGTCTACGCCAATCGCAGAGTGGCTGGATACAAGGCCATGACCGATGGAGATGGCGGCGAGAAAGCATACTTTACCCAGGCAGGACATGAACTTGTCATCTCCAAGAGCAATCTGCTTCGCTTCCGTGATGAAATTGGCTTTATGACAAGTGCCGAGCAAGAGAAGCTTGACGGTGCGCTAGCCTCATATGGCGCACGCAGCCCCTACGCCGAGTCCTTTACCGCTACCGTGGAAGCCATCGAACCGCTGGGCATTAAGCCAGTTTACGACTTGACCGAGCCGCTGACGCACTCCTTTGTTGCCAACGGGATTGTCGTTCACAACTGTGGTGAACAGTGGCTTGGCCCCTATGAAAATTGCTGTCTTGGCTCGATTAACCTGGGTGTCCATGTCACCCACGATGCCGATGGCAAACCTGTGGTGGATTGGGATCTGTTGCGCCGCTCGATCTACGAGAGCACGCACTTCCTCGACAACGTGGTGACAGCCAACGCCTATGTGCCTGCTATCCCCGAAGTCGCCCAGGCTGCCTATCGCGCCCGGCGCATTGGCCTCGGCATTATGGGGCTGGGCGATATGATGTACCTACTGGGTATTCGCTATGGCAGTGAAGAAGGCCAAGAGTTTGCCGCTCAGATCATGGAGTTCGTGCGCTATCACTGCATGGAAAAGAGCATTGAACTTGCCGAGCAGCGCGGGCCCTTCCTGGCCTATGAAGGCAGCATCTATGACCCCAAGCAGCCCGGCGGCATGAAGTGGCAGCCCCCCACCGCAGTCACGCCCTTCGTACGCGATTGGGGTCGCCCATCACTCGACTGGAATAAGATTGTCGAAGGCATCAACCAAAGTGGCATCCGCAATGCCGCCCAAACCACAGTCGCCCCGACAGGCACAATCGCCACTGTCTGTGGCTGTGAAGGCTATGGCTGTGAGCCGGTCTTTGCCCTGGGCTACATTCGCCACTTCAAGGATGGCGACAAAAATGTGGAACTCCCCTATACCAGCCCGCACTTCGAGCACGCGCTGGATGCAACGGACTTGAGCGAGAAGCAAAAAGAAGCGATCAAGCAGAGAGTTGCCATTACAGGAAGCTGCCAGGATATTGCGGAGTTGCCTGAGCAGTTGCGCCATACCTTTGTCGTCAGCAGCGACATTACTGCCGACGAGCATGTGCGTATGCAAGCTGCCATTCAAGCCTTTGTGGACAACAGCATCAGCAAGACCTGTAACTTCCCCGAAGGCGCAACCGAAGAGGATGTTGCCAAGGCGTATCTGTTGGCCTGGGAACTTGGCTGCAAGGGTCTGACAGTCTACGTAACAGGCAGCCGCCAAGAGGTCGTGTTGGAGACCAAGGCTACCAAGGAAAAGAAGAGTGAAGACAGTGCGGCTGCGCCCGCCGTGGTTGCCACGAGCAGCGCGCCAGCAGCAACTTACGCCAATGGGAGCAACGGCACGCATGGCACAGAGAACAAGCGCGCGGAGATTGCCTCGGCAGTGCACGAAGTGAAGCCAGTCGTCACCAAGCGCCCGCGCCCCTCGATACTCAAGGGCAGCACCTATCGCAAGGAGACGCCCCTGGGCACTGCCTACATCACCGTCAACAGCGACGAGCGTGGCGAACCCTTTGAGGTCTTTCTCAACGTCGGCAAGGTTGGGAGCGATGTCAGCGCAGTCTCCGAAGCGACAGGGCGCTTGATCAGCCTCATCCTGCGTATGCCAGCCAGTCTGCCCCCCAGTGAACGACTACGCTGGGTCATGGACGAAATGGCGGGCATCGGTGGCGGGCGACCGCTGGGCTTTGGTGCCAACCGTGTACGCAGCCTGCCCGATGGCATCGCCCAGGTCCTAGCCGAGCATCTCAGCGACCTGCCCCCCGCGCGCGAGGAAATGCACGTCGAGCAACTAGCTCTGCCCATCGCCCAACGCCCCATCGGTGACATCTGCCCCGAATGTGGCGAAGCCGCCTTCCTCAACATCGAAGGCTGCCGCAAGTGCGCCACCTGCGGCT